>NZ_JBXAWS010000007.1:0-275982 GCF_057292075.1 Stenotrophomonas sp. 1L-E-5-B-C3 | reverse complement strand
GCCTCTTTGGCGACCTGCAGTTTGAAACGCGCGTCGTATCTGTTCATGTATCCCTCGGGGTTGGATCTGGTGTCCAATTCCCGGGGGTCACTTCATGGACGGGTTTACGGCGTCCCCCGCAACCGGACTCACCCCGCCATCCCACGGATAGCCCGCTTTTGATGTTGATGTTGATGTTGCTGTTGCTTCGGCGGGTGCCGGGCGCAGCCCGGCCCCACTTCAGAACCCCAGCGGGGTGTCGCCCAGCACCGGTTGCAGCTGGCTGCGGAACAGCGCCTGGATGCGTTCCAGTGCCGCCTCGTCGTTGCCTTCGAAACGCAGCACCAGCACCGGCGTGGTGTTGGAGGCGCGCACCAGGCCCCAGCCATCGGGGAAGTCCACGCGCAGGCCATCGATGGTCGACAGCCGACCGCCCACATACGGGTTGTCGGGCGACTGCGCCGCCGCCACCAGCATCGCCACCAGCGCATGCGGCGTGCCTTCGGCCACCGGCACCTTCAGTTCCGGCGTGGCCACCATCTCCGGCAGCTCGGCCAACACCTCATCCGGCGTTTCCTCGCGCTGGGCCAGAATCTCCAGCAGGCGCGCGGCCGCATACAGGCCGTCATCGAAACCGAACCAGCGCTCCTTGAAGAAGAAGTGGCCACTCATCTCGCCGGCCAGTTCGGCATCGGTCTCGCGCATCTTCGCCTTCATCAGCGAATGCCCGGTCTTCCACATCAGCGGACTGCCACCGTTGCGCAGCACGTGGTCGGACAGCTTGCCGGTGCACTTCACGTCGTAGATCACCATTGCGCCCGGATTGCGCATCAGCACATCGGCGGCGAACAGCATCAGCAGGCGATCGGCGTAGATGATTTTGCCTTCGGCGGTCACCACGCCCAGACGGTCGCCGTCGCCATCGAAGGCCACGCCGAGATCGGCACCGAAGCGCTTCACCGTCTGCACCAGGTCTTCCAGGTTGGCCGGTTCGCTCGGGTCGGGATGATGGTTGGGGAAGGTGCCGTCGACATCGCAGTACAGCGGAATGACCTCAGCGCCGATCGCTTCCAGCAGCTGGGGTGCGAGCGCGCCGGCGACGCCGTTGCCGGCATCGGCCACCACTTTCAGCGGGCGGTCCAGCTGCACGTCATCGGCGATGCGCTGGATGTAGTCGGCCGCAACGTCCCGCTGCTGGTAGTCGCCCGGTTCGGCGGCCTGTACCAGGCGGCCCTCGACAATGCGCTGGTAAAGATCGGTGATCGCATCACCGGACAGCGTTTCACCGCCGATGACCACCTTGAACCCGTTGTACTCCGGCGGATTGTGGCTGCCGGTCACAGCCACGCAGGTCCCCGTGCGCAGATGGAAGGCGGCGTAATACACCAGCGGGGTCGGCGCCAGGCCGATGTCGATGACTGCACAGCCGGCACGGCGCAGGCCTTCGGCCAGGCCGGCGGCCAGCTCCTGACCGGACAGGCGGCCATCGCGGCCGATCACCACCTCGCGCAGGCCCTGTTCCAGGGCCACGGTGCCGATGGCCTGGCCGATCAGCGCCGCAGTCTTCGGCGTCAGTTCGCTGCCGACCACGCCACGGATGTCATAGGCGCGGAAGATGCCGGCGGCCAACGCCTCGGCCGGCACCGGCGGTGGCGACGGTGGCGTGGCATCGCCACTGCTGGTCACGGCGGCCACCGCTGGCGGAGCCTGCTGCAGGCTTTCACTCAGGGTGGGGCCATGGTCGGCATCCGCCGCAGCGGCGCGACGTGGCAGCGGCAGGGTCTTTGGCAGGCGGCCACGGCCGATCACCAGCAGCACCGCGATGAACGCCAGCAGCAGCGCGACGATGGCGCTGGCCAGCGCGCCCAGGCCCAACGGCCCGGATTCGACATTGGGGACCGCGGCCACCAGGCGCAACGGCGTGCCCGGGATCGGCCGTGCCAGTGCCTCGGCGCTCTCGGCCAGGCTGGCATCGCCCTGGGTGACCAGATCATGCATACCCTGGCGCAGGCCGAGGAAACCCGTGGCCGGCGCACTGACCTGGTCCAACGGCGCGGTCAGCCGCAGCAACGGCTGGCGCACATAGAGCACCGCCGGCCCAAGGCTGCCCAGCTGTACCGGCGCGGCCAGACCCAGGCGGTTGCCACCGCCATCGCGGACCACGCGCAGGCTGGGCTTGGTTTCAGCCAATGCCGCTTCCAGCAGCGC
Organism: Stenotrophomonas sp. 1L-E-5-B-C3; assembly: GCF_057292075.1. Classification (NCBI taxonomy): domain Bacteria; kingdom Pseudomonadati; phylum Pseudomonadota; class Gammaproteobacteria; order Lysobacterales; family Lysobacteraceae; genus Stenotrophomonas; species Stenotrophomonas sp. 1L-E-5-B-C3. The sequence continues at coordinate 273,795 of NZ_JBXAWS010000007.1, read as the reverse complement.
CAGCCGGGCATAGCCGAAGGTGGCCGGGTCGGCGTAGGCGCTGGCCAGATCGGCGCTCAGCACTTCCGCCTGTTCCACGCCGGTCCAGCTCTCGCGCACGGCCAGTGCCGCTGCAGCGGCATCGCCGGCCTGCAGCGCCTGCTGCACGCGCTCGTTCTTCAGCTGCTGCTGCAGCTGCTTCAGCTGGCCGGCGGCCGCGTCCTGCAGGCCCTGCACGGCCTGGTCACGTGCTTCTTCCAGCGCCTGGCCGTTGGCCTCCTGGCGCCATTGCTGCACCGCGCTCCATCCGAACCAGCCGGCCAGCAGGATCAGCAGCACCCCCAGTAGTGGTGCACTGCGACCCAACGACCGTCCCCGCTGTCCTTCCCCGATGCCGCTCATCGATGTCCCCCGTCAACGCACCCCGGTATGGCCGAATCCACCCGTTCCCCGCACGCTGTCGGTGAAAGTATCCACCACCTGCAGGTTGACGCGGGCAATCGGCACGACCACCAGCTGCGCGATTCGATCGCCCGGCTCGATGGTGAAGGCCTCACGGCCACGGTTCCAGACGCTGATCAGCAGCGGGCCCTGGTAATCGGCGTCGATCAGGCCGGTACCGTTGCCCAGCACGATGCCATGGCGGTGGCCCAGCCCCGAACGCGGCAGGATCACCGCGCACAGGTGCGGATCGGCGATGTGGATGGCCAGGCCGCTGGGCACCAGCGCGGTGTCGCCCGGCTGCAGGGTCAGCGCGGTATCCAGCGCCGCGCGCAGGTCCATGCCGGCGCTGGCTTCGGTGGCGTAGGCCGGCAGCGGCCAGCTGTCGCCGAAGCGCGGATCGAGCAGCTTGACCTGCAGCGGTTGGGAAGTGGATGCCTGGGTCATGCCTGAAGTCTCCGCGCGATCAGCGCCAGCAGTTGTTCGGCCAGCTCGCGCTTGGAGGTGGCCGGGAATACCTGTTCACCGTCCTGCCAGAAGGCAGTGGCGGCATTGTTGTCGCTCTCGAAACCGCCGCCGCTGATGCCGACCTGATTGGCGATCACCAGGTCCAGGCGCTTGTCGACCAGCTTGCCCCGTGCATATTTCTCCACGTCGTGGGTCTCGGCGGCAAAGCCGACCACCAGCTTCAGCGACTGCGTCTGTGCGGCCACCTCGGCAAGGATGTCCGGCGTGCGCACCAGCTCGATCACCAGTGACTGGCTGTCGGCGGTCTTCTTCAGCTTCTGCGGCGCGACCTGGCGCGGCGTGTAGTCGGAAACGGCCGCCGCACCGATATAGATGTCGGCCGGCAGCGACTTCAGCACGGCATCGCGCATCTGCGCGGCCGAGCGCACGTCGATGCGCTGCACGCCCTGCGGCGTCGGCAGCTGCACCGGGCCACTGACCAGTACCACCTGGGCGCCGAGTGCGGCCGCCGCAGCGGCCAGGGCAAAGCCCATCTTGCCGCTGCTGCGGTTGCCGACGTAACGCACCGGGTCAATGTCTTCATAGGTGGGGCCGGCGCTGATCAGCAGGCGCAGGCCCTGCAGCGCGCGGGCTTCCGGCGCGGCAGCCGGTGCCTCGGCACTGCCGTTGGCGGCCAGCGCGGCGACGATGTCACCCGGTTCGGCCAGACGGCCAGGACCGGATTCGCCTTCGGCCAGGGGACCGTCAACCGGGCCGATCACCTGCGCGCCACGCTGGCGCAGCAGGGCGATATTGGCCTGGGTGGCCGGATGCAGCCACATGCGATGGTTCATCGCCGGGCAGATCGTCAGCGGTGCGGTGCTGGCCAGGCACAGGGTGCTGACCAGGTCATCGGCATGGCCCTGGGCCAGCCGCGCCAACAGATCGGCGGTGCCGGGGGCGACCACGATGCGGTCGGCCCAGCGGGCCAGCTCGATGTGGCCCATGGCTTGTTCGGCGGCACTGTCCCACAGCGTGGTGCGGGTTGGCTGCCCGGACAGGGCCTGGAAACTGAGCGGAGTGACGAACTGCTGGGCACCGGCGGTCATCGCCACCTGCACCTGGGCGCCAGCGTCGCGCAGGCGCCGCACCAGCTCCAAAGCCTTGTAGGCCGCGATCCCGCCTCCGACGCACAACAGCAGTTTCTGACCTTCCAGCGCGCGGGCCGGCGCGGGAGAAGCATTGGGGGAGTCAGCCACCTGGAATTCCTGTGCAAACGAGGGCGGTAGCTTACCCGATGGTCGGTAATGTCCCGGTACACGGCACACATAGCGGGCGGCTATCAGCAGATGGAGCACGCTCCGCTTGACTCCAGGGATTGCCGGGCATCTGTTTCGGACCTTTCCTATACCTTTGCGGCCCCGCCCTTTTGCAGAATCAGGCGTTGGCCGCTGTGTGCAGCGTCCGTCCGATCCCTGAGGAGCCGCGTGCACCCGCGTATCATCATTGCCGACGACCATCCAGTGGTCCTGCACGGCATCCGCATCGTGCTGCAGACCCACCTGATGGAGATCGTCGGCAGCGCCAGTGACGGCGCGGAGCTGCTGCAGCTGCTGGAGCACCATGACTGCGATGCGGTGCTGACCGATCTGTCGATGCCGGGGGACGGCCCGGACGGCCCGGAACTGATCGACGCGCTGCGCGCACGTCATCCGGGGCTGCCGGTGGTGGTGTTGACCGGTGCGCGCCATCCCGGGCTGCTTGACGGCCTGCTGCGCGAAGGCATCAGCGGCCTGGTCGACAAGTGCGCCGATTTCACCGAACTGCCGCAGGCCTTGAGCGCGGCACTGGCCGGCCAGGTGTTCGTTTCCCAGCAGCTGCGCCACCACCTGCAGGCCCGCGACCTGCTGTTCCCGCGCGAACCGGCACCGCTGTCGGCACGCGAGCAGGAGGTGCTGGATCTGCTGGCGGCCGGGCTCAGCGTGAACGCTGTCGCCGAGCGCTGCGGGCGCAGTCCGAAGACCATCAGCCGGCAGAAGGCCGAAGCCAAGCGCAAGCTGGGCCTGCAGAACAACCAGGAACTGTTCGACTATCTGCAGACCCGGCGCGATTGAGGCATCGGGGCTCAGCTGGCTGAAGCGGCGCAACCAGGAGCAGAAAGGACAATGTCTGCCAAAGGCACCTCCGACGATACCCGCCAGGGAACCTGCTCCTCGCCTTCCTTGCGGTGCCCAACGCCAACCAGCACGCGTCCGTCCGGGCTGACCAGAGAGCCTTCCCAACGGGTCTCTTCGGGGAGCTCCACAGGAAGTGCCCGCAGCCAGTCTTCCAGACGACACACGCCGTTGCTGCGCGTCCAGATCAGTGCCTGGTTGGAAAATGGCTCGCTTCCCAGCAGGATTCCGCCCTGCAGATCCATCCACACGATCGACATTGGCTCGTAGCGATCGATCCCTGCGACCTGAAGCGACTGCTCCATGGCGATCTGACCGATCTGGAGGGTGTCATCCGGCATGGGTGCAAGCGAGGCGGGATCGATTTCATCGTTTCGCCACCGGATCCGCATGGGCCTCGCGGGATCGCCTGGTTCAGGCCCGTCGACAAAGAAAATGCCATGGACAACAGCCGGATCCGGGTCGAAATGGGTGGGACGCGTACCGTCGGCTCCTCCTGGTGCCGGAAGAATGCGATAGCCTTCTGCCTCGCTCCACAGGTACGGCTGCTCGCTATCCGGTGAGTGGTAGAGGTACTCCGCCCCCCCGACGACTGTCCCATCAGCGTTCATCGCCAAGCCTCGGTGGGATTGGCTGACCGGGGTAACCGCAACCCGTTCGCCATCAGGCAACCAGCGGAGAACCTGCATCGCGGTCGAGATTCGGGTCTCCACCAGGATGATCTGACCGTCCCTGCTGATTGCCCGAGCCGAACTGTCTTCTGCTTCGTGCTGCCGTGACAGCCAGCGGACACCATCCTGGCTGGACCATCGGAATGCCTGCGAGAAGCAGCATCCGCGACGGCCAGTCCCCGCCAGTACAGCGCCATCGAAGCTTGCCGCCACGACCGCAGCTCCGCTGTTGGCCAACGAGGACAGTTCCTCGTAGGTGGCGGCAGCGCCCCCTGCCCCGGCCGGACCAGGCAGTATCGACGTTGAAAGGATCAGGATCAGGGAAAGTCGCTTCATCAGGTCTCCTAAGCACACCATTGAAGTCTAGAAAAGGCGATCAGTGGATACATTGAAATTTGTTGAAAATCTGCCCGGTAGGCATCGACTGACCCCTCTCATCCCGGTTTCCTGATTTCGGTGGTGGGGCCAAACGTCCAAGCTTGGGGCCATGCCCATCCACGACTGGCCCGAACAGGAACGTCCCCGCGAAAAGCTGATGGCACGCGGGCCCACGGCGCTTTCCGATGCCGAACTGCTGGCGCTGTTCCTGGGCTCCGGTTTCGGCGGCCGCGATGCCGTGCAGACCGCGCGCGACCTGCTGCAGGCGCACGGCCCGTTGCGGGTGCTGCTGGACCGCCCCGCGCGTGAACTGGCCCGCCTGCCCGGGCTCGGCCCGGCGCGCAGCTGTACGCTGGCTGCCGGGCTGGAACTGGCCCACCGCTACCTGGCTGCCGAGCTGGAACATGGCGAGGCGGTCGGCAACAATCCGGCCGCGGTCGGCCGCTACCTGCAGCACCGCCTGCGCGGCCAGGCCCGGGAGATCTTCATGGCCCTGTTCCTGGACAACCGCCACCGGCTGATCGCCTGCGAGGAGTTGTTCCACGGCACCATCAACGCCGCGCCGGTCTACCCCCGCGAGGTGGTGCGGCGGGCCCTGCTGCACAACGCGGCGGCGGTGATCCTCAGCCACAACCACCCTTCCGGCGACCCGGAACCCTCCAGCGCCGATACCCGCATCACCGACGAACTGCAGCAGGCACTGGCGATGGTGGACGTGCGCCTGCTGGACCACTTCGTGGTCGGTGAGGGCCGCCCCGTTTCGTTTGCTGAACGAGGCCTGCTGTCGCCGCCCCAGCCCCGGCTGTTCGGCTGAGCGCCCGCCCTCCGGGCGCCATCGGTCGCCCCCACAGGCAGGTTCCGGTCAGCGTGGCCGCTGGTATCTGCGCTAAAATGGGCGATTCCGCCGCTCATTCTCACAGCAGGCCTCGTGAAAAATCTCCTCCGCGCCCTGATCAGCCAAGGCATCGAAGCCTTGCGCGCCAATGGCACCCTGCCCGCCGACTCCCTGCCGCCGGACTTCGTGGTCGAGCGCCCGAAGACCCGCGACCATGGCGACTTCGCCACCAACGCCGCGATGCTGCTGGCCAAGGCCGCGCGCAGCAATCCGCGCGCACTGGCACAGGCGCTGGTCGAGGCGCTGCCGCGCAGCGAGGACGTCAGCAAGGTCGAGATCGCTGGTCCCGGCTTCATCAATTTCTACCTGGCTCCGGCCGCGTACCAGCGTGAAGCCGCGTCGGTCATCAAGGAAGGTCACGACTACGGCCGCAACCTGTCCGGCAATGGCCGTACGGTGGGCGTGGAGTACGTGTCGGCCAACCCGACCGGCCCGCTGCATGTCGGCCACGGCCGCGCCGCGGCGATCGGCGACTGCGTGGCGCGCGTGCTCGACGCCAACGGCTGGAACGCCAAGCGCGAGTTCTACTACAACGACGCCGGCGTGCAGATCGAGAACCTGTCGCTGTCGGTGCAGGCCCGCGTGAAGGGCATTGCCCCGGACCAGGACGGCTGGCCGGAAGGCGGCTACCGCGGTGAGTACATCGCCGACGTCGCCCGCGCCTACATGGCCGGTGCCAGTGTCGATCTGGAAGGCACCCTGGTGGTCGGTGCCAAGGACGCAGAGGACATGCAGGCGATCCGTCGCTTCGCCGTGGCCTACCTGCGCAACGAGCAGAACCTGGACCTGGCTGCATTCGGCGTCGACTTCGACATCTACTTCCTGGAAAGCTCGCTGTACGCCGATGGCAAGGTCGCCGAAGCGGTCGCCAAGCTGCAGGCCTCGGGCCACACCTACGAGGAAGGCGGCGCGCTGTGGCTGCGCAGCACCGACTTCGGTGACGACAAGGACCGCGTGATGCGCAAGTCCGACGGCACCTTCACCTACTTCGTGCCGGACGTGGCCTACCACCTGTCCAAGTGGCAGCGCGGCTACGAGCGCGCGATCACCGAGCTCGGCGCCGACCACCACGGTTCACTGGCACGCGTGCGCGCCGGCCTGCAGGCGATGGAAGTGGGCATCCCGCAGGGCTGGCCGGAATACGTGCTGCACCAGATGGTCACCGTCATGCGCGGCGGCGAGGAAGTGAAGCTGTCCAAGCGTGCCGGCAGCTACTTCACCCTGCGCGACCTGATCGAAGAAGCCGGCCGCGATGCCACCCGCTGGTTCCTGATCGCGCGCAAGCCGGATTCGCAGCTGACCTTCGACATCGACCTGGCCCGCCAGCAGAGCAACGACAACCCGGTGTTCTACGTGCAGTACGCGCATGCGCGTGTCTGCAGCCTGCTGCGCCAGGCACAGGAGAAGGGCCTGGTGTACGAACAGGGCAACGGCCTGGCCAACCTCGGCCGCCTGTCCGACGACGCCTCGCTGCTGCTGATGAACGAGATCTCGCGGTACCCGGAAGTGGTGGAAGCGGCCGGCGTGGCGCTGGAACCGCACCTGGTGGCGCAGTACCTGCGTGAATTGGCGCACGCGTTCCACACGTGGTATCACGGGACGCCGGTGCTGGTGGATGACAGCGCCGACCGCAACGCCAAGCTGACCCTGGCCTGCGCCGCGCGCCAGGTGCTGGCCAACGGCCTCGAACTCCTGGGCGTCAGCGCCCCGGAAAAAATGTAAGCATCAGGAGACGCAGTACACATGGCAGCACGACGCGGCAAAAACCAGGCACGACGCAACAGCAGCAGCCAGGGCACACCCGGATGGGTGTGGCTGGTCGCTGGCGTGGCGATTGCGGCCGTGGTGTTCCTGGCGGCGCCGAACCTGTTCAAGGGCGAAGGCGATGGCTTCCTGCGCGCCGGTCCGCAGCCGAACCCGAACGCACAGCCAGCCCCGGTCGCTGATGCAGACAGCGATGTCGGCACCCAGCCGGCCGCACAGCCGGCCACGCCGAAGCCGGCCGAAGCGGAAAAGCCGGCCGCTACCCAGTACGACTTCTACACCCTGCTGCCGGGCAAGGAAGTCGAGATGTCCGACGCCGAGCTGGCTGCCAGCGCGCGTGCTGAAGACCAGCGCCGGGCCAAGGCCGAAGCGCAGCGCGCGCAGGCCGCTTTGGAAGGCAAGCCGGTTCCGCCGGCCACGGCCACTGCACCGGCACCGACGGCAACCGCCAGCGTGGCCAGCACTGCACCGGTCACCGCCACCAGCCGTCCGTTGCCGGCGCCGCTGAGTGAGCGTCCGGCGGCGGCAACGCCGGCGGCCAACACCACTGCGGCCTCGAACAACACGGCTGCGGCCACCGCGGCTCCGCGTGCGGAAGCTGCACCGGCTGCGACCAGCACGGCGGCCACTGCCGCACCCGCTGCTGCCGACAACGCCCGCTACATCCTGCAGGCAGGCGCTTTCGGTGCCTCCGGCGATGCCGAGGCGACCAAGGCCAAGCTGGCGATGATGGGGTTGGCGGCACGCGTGGAGTCGGCACAGATCAACGGCAAGACCGTGTACCGCGTGCGCATGGGGCCGTATGGCAGTGCCGGCGAGCTGTCCGAAGCCAAGCAGAAGCTGGATGGTACCGGCCTGCAGGCGATGGCGATCAAGGCGCAGTAAGCCTGCCGATGTGAATGAAAAAGCCGGGCATTGCCCGGCTTTTTTTTGTCTGTGTAGAGTCGAGCCTATGCTCGGCTTCTGTTGAAAGCAGTCGAGCATGGCTCGACGCTACAAATGATCATCAGCCTTCGCGGGCGACCTGGAAACCTGCGAACGACTGGCTGACCGGCATCAGCTCCAGGCGGTTGATGTTGAGGTGCGGCGGCAGCGTGGCCACCCAGAAGATCTGTTCGGCGATGTCTTCGGCGGTCATCGGGTTGGCGCCGGTATAGAGCTTGTCCGACGCAGCCTGGTCGCCATGGGTTCGCACCACGGTGAACTCGGTTTCGGCCATACCCGGCTCGATCGTGGTCACGCGCACGCCGGTACCGTGCAGATCCGAGCGCAGGCCCAGCGAGAACTGGCTGACGAAGGCCTTGGTGCCACCGTAGGCGTTGCCGCCCGGGTAGGGGTAGACGCCGGCCACCGAGGAAATGTTGATGATCGCGCCCTTGCGCTCGACCAGTTGCGGCAGCAGGCGGTGGGTCAGGGTCACCAGTGCGGTGATGTTGGTGTCGATCATCGTGGTCCAGTCGGACAGCTTTGCGCTCTGTGCCGGCGCGGTGCCCTGTGCCAGGCCAGCGTTGTTGACCAGCAGGTCGATCTCACCGAACGCCGGCGGCAGCGCCAGCAGCGCCGCTTCCATCGCCACCGGGTCGCGGATGTCGAAGACCGCGGCATGCACCACGTCCTTGCCATAGCGTTCGACCAGCGGCTGCAGGCGTTCGCCGCGGCGGCCGGTGGCGATCACCTTCCAGCCCGCTTGGGCGAAGCGGTGGACGGCAGCGGCGCCGAAGCCGGAGGTGGCGCCGGTAATCAGGACAGTGCGGGTCATCAGGCAACTCCAGGGGGAAAACCAGACACCCATTCTGGCACCGTCGGACAGCGCCCGTGTTGCCGGATCGGCCAGAACCTGGAGCAGAACCCGGATCAGATCCCTTTGCCTCCAGCAAAGGGATCTGACCCCACCTGCCGGGGTGACCGGTACAATTGGGCCATGATCAACAACGATGTCCTGCGCAGCGTGCGCTACTCCCTGGACCTGGGTGACCACCACGTGGTGACCTTGTGCCAGCTGGCCGATCCGGCCTTCGCGGTGGATACCGAGCAGGTGAAGGCCTGGCTGCGCCGCGATGACGAAGCCGGCTTCGAGGCGATGAACGACAGCGCGCTGGCGCACTTCCTCGATGGCCTGATCGTGCACCTGCGCGGTCGCGACGAGAGCCAGCCGCAACGCGCGGTGGAAACCCGCATCGACAACAACCTGGTGCTGAAGAAGCTGCGCGTGGCCTTCCAGCTGCGTGACGTGGACCTGATGGAAATCTTCGCCAGCGCCGGTTTCAACGTCTCCAAGTCGGAAATCGGTGCGCTGTTCCGCCAGCCCGGCCACACCAACTACCGGCGCTGCCTGGACCAGATGCTGCGCAACTTCCTCAAAGGCCTGAGCCTGCGCCTGCGCGGCTGAGCACGGCCGCGACGAACGCCCGTGCCGCCGGCGTCGGCAACCGCTGCCAGACCAGGTGCACGCGGCGGGCCGGGGTCGGCTGCAGCGGAATCTGTACCACCCCCTGGAACCCGTCGGCGATCAACGCTGGCACGATGCCAACCGCCAGCCCATGGCGGACGAAGCGCTCGATCAGTTCCATCAGATTGACCTCGAAGCGCACCGTATGCGGCAGGCCAGCGGCGGCGAAGGCATCGTCGGTCTGGCGGCGTGCACCGGTGCCGCGCGGGAAGTCGACCAGCGCCTCGTCCTGCAGTTCGGTCAATGGCAGCCGCTTGCGCCGGGCCAAGCGGTGCGATGGCGCCAGCACCGCCACCAGGTCTTCTTCCTGCAGCATCTGGTGGCAGACCCCGTCCAGCCCCGCCGACGGCGCCAATCCGACCAGCGCCACGTCCAGCGCACGTGACTGCACCTGCGCGATCAGGTCCTCGCTCTTGTCCACCCGCAACTGGAACTCCACCTGCGGGTGCACCTGCTGGAAGGCCGCCAGCATCGCCACGACGTCGATGCCGGTCAGCGAAGAGATCTGCCCGATGGCCAGCAACCCGCGCACGTCGCCGCTGACTGCGGCGACGTCGGCACGCAGGTGGCGCAGGCTGGCCAGCACCTGCCGCGCGTGAACCAGCAGCACTTCGCCGGCGGCGGTAGCACGTACCTGGCGCGGCAGGCGTTCGAACAGGGGCGTGCCCAGCTCCTGTTCCAGATTGGCAATCTGATGGCTGAGCGCCGACTGCACCACATGGCAGCGCTCGGCGGCACGGGTGAAGTTGCCCTCCTCGGCCAGGGCGACGGCGAATTCAAGCTGCTTGAGATTCACGCAACCATCTCATTTCCAGATGACAGGGATGATGATGATTCATTTCCATCATGACTGCGGCGGGCGGACACTGTGCACCCCGCATTCTGGAACACCGCGTGAGCCCGTCCCTCCCCCCTCTGCACCGCTGGCAGGTGCTGCTGATGTCGGTCGCCACTGGCGTGGCCGTGGCCAGCAACTACTATGCGCAGCCGCTGCTGCACACCATCGCCGATGCCTTCGGCGTGCCGTTCGGCCAGGTCGGCATGGTGGTTACCGTGGCGCAGCTGAGCTATGCCGCCGGGCTGATCCTGCTGGTGCCGCTGGGTGACCTGTTCGAGCGCCGCCGGCTGATCGTGGTGATGAGCCTGCTGTCGGCCACCGGCCTGGTGATCAGTGCCTGTGCACCGTCGCTGGCCTGGCTGCTGGTAGGCACCGCGATCACCGGCCTGTTCTCGGTGGTGGCGCAGGTGCTGGTGCCGTTCGCGGCGACGCTGGCCGCACCCGAGCATCGTGGCCGCGTGGTCGGCACGCTGATGAGCGGGCTGCTGCTGGGCATCCTGCTGGCGCGCACCGTGGCCGGGCTGCTGTCGAGCCTTGGCGACTGGCGCCTGGTCTATGCCATCGCCGCCGGCACCCTGGTGCTGACCGCACTGGCGCTGCAACGTGGCCTGCCACGCTTCCACCACAGCGCCGGCCTCGGCTACTTCGCCCTGCTGCGCTCGATCGGTTCCCTGTTCGTGCAGGAGCCGGTGCTGCGCCATCGCACGCTGCTGGGTGCGTGCAGCTTCGCCATGTTCGCGATCTTCTGGACGCCACTGGCGTTCCTGCTCGCACAGCCACCGTACGCCTACAGCGACGCCACCATCGGCCTGTTCGGACTGGTCGGTGCCGCCGGTACGCTGGCCGCGGGCCTGGCCGGGCGCATGTCCGACCGTGGCCAGACCGGCCGTGCCACTGCCATCGCTCTGGTGCTGTTGCTGCTGTCGTGGCTGCCACTGGGACTGTCGGCGCACTCGCTGCTGGCACTGCTGGTCGGCGTGGTGGTACTGGACCTGGCCGCGCAGCTGCTGCACGTCAGCAACCAGAACCTGATCTACGCGCTGCAACCGGCGGCGCGCAACCGCCTCAATGCCGGCTACATGACCGGCTACTTCATCGGCGGCTCGCTGGGTTCACTGCTGTCGGCGCAGGTCTACCAGCGCTTCGGCTGGACCGGCGTCTGCGTGGCCGGCGCCGCTGTTGCCGCGCTGGCCCTGCTGCTGTGGTTGCCCGGCGCGCTGCGTGCGCGCCAGGCCACGGCTGCCAACTAGAAGCTGCCCTGCAGCGCCAGCTCCCAACGCCCCCCGGCATTGCCCGGGAACAGGCGCTTGGCCGCGTTGTCGGTGTCGTGCACGGTGGCGCGCAGTTCCCATGCCGGGGTCAGCGTGGCAATGGCACTGAGCTGGCCATGCAGGTAGTCCGGCCCCTGTGCGGTGGCCAACCAATACTGGCCCACCGCCGCCTCCAGGCGGACGCGCTCGTGCAGCGGCACACGCACGCCGAACTGCGCATAGGTGCCGCGATGACCTCCGGCCAGCGCGTCACTGGAATGCGCGACCTGCAGCCAGGCGCGCTGCTTCCAGTTCAACGTGGTATTGAGTTCGGTCCAGTCCAGCGCGCGGCCGGTGCCCGGGTACACGTAGCGGGTCAGGTTGGCATCCAGCGTCCAGTCCGGTGCCAGTGCACCACTCCAACCGGCTACCAGGTCGAACTCGCTGCGCGCGCCGTTGTCCGGCTTGAACGATACGTTGGAGCCCCACGCGCTGGCGTACCAACCGGATGCGAGCGCCACTTTCGCGCCCGCCTGCACCGCCGGGTCGCCGTCGCTCTGCGAGCTGCCGCGCCACACGTAGTCGCTGGTCAATGCCGCACTGCCACTGACCTGCACCTGCGCCTGCGCGCTGCCGATACCCAGCATTCCTGCCAGCGCGGCCACCATCGCCGCCATCATCCCCTTGCTGTTCACTGCACTGTGTTCCTCGTCGAAGGCGGTCACGCCGCCGGGAACGCAGTGTCGAGGCGGTGGCCGTAACGGATCGAGGGTGCTGCCGGGCCCGTGGCGCAAATTCGGCGTAAATCCCGCGGACCGGGGCCACATGCCAGCAGCGCGGTATCATGGCGCCCTGTTTCCAGGAACCAACCGCGTGGACGCCATCCTGACTCCGGTATCGATCGGCGAGCTGATCGACAAGATCACCATTCTCGAGATCAAGGCCGAGCGCATCGACGATGCCGCCAAGCTGAGCAACGTGCGCACCGAGCTGGACGGCCTGCTGCCGTTGCTGCAGCTGCAGCTGCAGGCTCAGCCGGCGCTGGCCGTGCTGAAGCAGCAGCTGAAGGCGATCAACGAGCGCATGTGGGACATCCAGGACCAGCTGCGCGACAAGGAAGCGGCCCAAGTGTTCGACGATGCCTTCATCCAGTTGGCGCGTGGTGTCTATGGCACCAATGGCGAGCGCGTGCAGGTGAAGAACGAGATCAACCGCGTGGCCGGTTCAGCGCTGGTGGAAGAGAAGCAGTACCAGGGCGAGTAACGCCGCCTCGATCAGCGTCGATCAGATGGCGGAAGCGGAACAGCTCGCCATCGTTGCGGATGCCCAGCTTGCGGTAAGCCGCTCGCTTCTGCGTGCTGATGGTGCTGGCTGTACGCCCACTGCGGTGTGCCATCTCGCCGGTGCTGCAGCCGCGCAGCACCCATTGCAGGACGGTGCGCTCGCGCGTACTCAACCGTGGTGGACGCACGGGCTGCTGGCGTTGCCGGCGGGACTGGTTCCACTGTGCACGCAGTTCCGGCGGCACGAAGCGCCCGCCACGGGCAACCACGCTCACTGCCCGCAGCAGCATCTGCGGCGCGCAGGCCTTGGACAGGAATCCGCGCGCACCGGCCTGCAGGGCCAAGGACACGACACCCGCGTTGCAGTGCGCGGACAACACCAGGATCGGCACTGCCGGCCAATGGCGTGATAGGTGCCGCAGCAGTTCCAGACCTTCCCCGCTGTCACCCATCGGCAAGGCGTCGACCAGCAGCAGATCGATCGCGGCCGCCTGCTGCTGCAGGCGCTGCAGCAGATCACCGCTGCGGCCGTAGCTTCCATCGACCTGCAGGCCCGCCTGCCGGGCCAGGACTTCCTGCACGCCATGCCGCAACAGCGGGTGCGGATCCAGCAGCAACAGGCGGTAGGGAGAATCGCGGGGCGACGGAAACGTGGGCATGGTTGCATTCCTGCAGAACAGGCCACTCACCCTAGGGCGCAGCCGACGCCTGCGGAATCCAATTCGTTGCAATGCTGCCCTTCCGCCGCGACACGGTCAGGTAGCGTTTGCCCGGCCGGAAACGCAACAGGCCCGGCATGGGCCGGGCCTGTCGAGGCATCTTCGGCGCGCAGGCGCGCCGAGGAAGCAATTACCAGCTGAAGCGCGGGCCGACGGTGTATTCCTTGTCGCCGTCGCGGTTCATCTTCAGCTCGCCGTTCAGGCCCCAGTTCTGGTTCAGCTTGACCTGACCACCCAGGCGGCCGTACCACTGGCCTTCCGGATTGATGCCGTGCTTCTTCGAGAAATCTTCGTAACCGACCATGCCGTAGACCTCGGCATGGGCACCGAAGGCGGTGCGGATGCCGGCTTCGGCGCTGTAGCCGTTGAAGTCCAGGCCGTGCTTCTGGTCGCGCTTCTGGTAGGCAACGCGGGCAACGAAGTCGGTGGTCGGAGCGATTTCAACGTTGTAGCCGGCACCGATCTTCCACTGGTCCAGCTTGATGTTGGTGTTGTCGATTTCCTGGCGGCTGTAATCACCGAAGGCGTGGAAGTTCGGCAGGAAGCCGTACGAACCCTTCACGCCCCAGCCGTCGGCCTTGAACGCATCGATGTCGGTCTTGGCGTAGTCAGCTTCGGCGTAGTTGTAGGACAGGTTCTCAGCAGCCGAGGCGGTGAACGGCAGGGCAGCGGCCAGGGCCAGAGCAATCAGCGAATTCTTCATGGGGGTACACCTTTACTTTCTTATGGTGTGCAGCAGCGCGAGGGCGCCATCGCATCGGGAATGTAAATTCTCCGTTATTCGCCACAACGCTCCCTGAAAACAGCGGTCTTCGCATTGCTGAATTTTTTGGCTTGATTCAGGCTGGGTCTGGCATACGCGCGCGGCACGCGTGCATTCATCCTCTGCAACGGGCATGCGCAGGCAGGATGTCGATCTGCGCCGCCCTGGTTCGTCGGGTACTTGAAGGCCGTGCATGCGGCGCGGTCCATCCGGAGGCAGGCAATGAGCTACATCGATGGTTTCGTACTGGCGGTGCCCACCGCCAACAAGGAGAAGTTCCTCGCCCATGCACGTGCGGGCAACCCGATCTTCGTCGAGTTCGGCGCGCTGCGCGTGGTCGAGTGCTGGGGCGATGATGTACCGCACGGCAAGACCACCGACTTCTTCGGCGCGGTGAAAGCCACAGCGGACGAAACGGTGGTCTTCTCGTGGATCGAATGGCCGGACAAGCCGACCCGCGACGCCGGCATGAAGAAGATGATGGAGGACCCGCGGATGGATCCGGCGAAGAACCCGATGCCGTTCGACGGTGCGCGGATGATCTACGGCGGCTTCGTACCGATCTACGAACTTACGCGCTGAATCCGGAGCGCGTGCTCAGCGCGCGTCCACTTCATCGCTGGCAGAGGCATGGCCGGCGCCCAGTGCGGCGCCGGCGCCAAGACCCACGCCCCCCATGCCGGCGCCCATCCCGCCCCCGCCACCACCGCCGCCTCCAGTGCGGCCCCCCTTGGCGTCACCCTCGGCGCGGCCCTTGCCACTGGCACCGCCCGGGCGGGTCGGGCCCTGCGGTGGAATCTGCAGATCGGCCGGGATCGGCGCCAGGTCCAGCGCTTCGCGCACGAAATCGCGCAGTGAAACCACCAGATCGTGGGTGTGCACCGGTCGTCCCTGCGCCAGTTCGTTGGCCGCACGCGCGGCCAGCCGTACCTGTTCGTCGGTGCCCAGCAACAGGATGTCCGACAGCGCCGCTTCAACGGCGTCGCGGATGCGGCGCGCGCGATCCGAGCGGGGTTCGGCGATGCCTTCGGCATCTTGGCGTTGGCGCAGGTCGCGGCGATGGCTGGGATCCACACCCAGTTCGCCAGTGAACGACCCGCCCAGGGTCTTGTAGGCCGCCATCAGCGTGCGCAGCCGCTCATTGATCTGCCGGTTCTCGCGCTCGCGGCGCTGCTGCAGGGTCTGCATCACCAGCAGGCGGATGCCCACGCCCAGCAGGGTGATCAGGACCAGGCCGGCCAACGTGGACAGCACGCCCTGCCAGGAACTGAAGTCGATACCGCGCATGCCCGGGGCTCCGGCGGGAAGAACCTGCATCTTGCCCCATACCGTGTCCCAGAAACGCGAAAGGCCCCACCACCCGGTGGGTGGCAGGGCCTTCGGTACCCGCGCGATTACTTGCGCTTGGCGACCTTGCGCACGGCCTTCTTGGCCGGAGCCTTCTTCGCCGGAGCCTTCTTGGCAGCGACCTTCTTCAGCGGCGCAGCCTTCTTGGCAACAGTCTTGCGGGTGGCGGCAACCTTCTTGCCAACCGCCTTCTTGGCGACGGCAGCCTTCTTGCCGACGGCCTTCTTGGCAACGGCGGTCTTCTTGCCGACGACCTTCTTGGCGACAGCGGCCTTCTTGCCGACGACCTTCTTGGCAGCAGCAGTCTTCTTGGTGGCGACCTTCTTGGCGACAGCAGCCTTCTTGCCGACAACCTTCTTGGCAGCCACGACCTTCTTGCCGGCGACCTTCTTGGCGGCGACGGTCTTCTTGGCCACAGCCTTCTTGGCGGTAGCGACCTTCTTGCCGACAACCTTCTTGGCGGCTGCGGCCTTCTTGGCAACGGTCTTCTTCGCGACGGCGGCCTTCTTGGTGGCAGCCTTCTTCACGGTGGCGACCTTCTTGCCAGCAGCCTTGGTGGTCTTCTTGGCAGCGGCGGCCTTCTTGGTCACAGCCTTGCCTGCAGCCGCCTTCTTCTTGGCCACTTCCTTCTTCAGGGCAGCGGCTTCGGCCTTGGCGTTCTTCTTGGCGGCTTCCAGCTTCTTCTTGGCGTTGGCAACGGTCTTGCCGACCGACTTGGCAGCCTTCTCGGCCTTCTTGGCAACGGTCTTCTCGACCTTGGCCACAGCCTTCTTGGCCTTGGCAACGCGGGTACCGGCAGCCTTGGTGGCGCGCTTGACGGTCTTCTTGACCGACTTCACGGCGTCTTCGGCGGCGTGGGCGATGGTCTCGCCGACGTTGGTGGCGGTTTCTTTGACGTTCTCGACGGCGTCGGTCACGACCGACACACCATTACCGTTGCTCATGTTGCCCTCCTGGGGGCCTTAAGTATCAAAACGGGGCGATGCTATACCGACATTGACGATCGTGGAACGGGGCATGCGCCAGCAATCGCATCTGCTGCGACGCCGATGGTGTAGCCCACCACCCTTGGCGGCGATGCATGTGTGCAGGAAACCCCTTCTTTTCAGGACTGCGCCGCGCTGGCGAGGCTGCGGCGGACGTTCGCTGCACGTGCCTGCTCGAATGCAGGCGAAGGTGTGCGTCATGGCGCATCGCGGCACCCGGTTGCGCGGAACTGCGCAAGTATCGGCCTGTATCCGCAGCGCATCCGACGGAGAACGAACGTGTACGCAGCACCTCCGCGGATGACGCCACCAGCCCGAAGCGGGCGACAGTGACCCCGCTTTCCGGCGCCCCGTTTTCATGGCGCATTTATCCAGATCGCGACACACTCATTCAGCTTGTTTTACCGTAGGGCCGAACCGCCCCCACCCACGCCAGCGAACCGACTCCCATGCGACCGCTTCCCACCCTGCTCACGCTCGCAATCGCCGCCGCCTTCGGTGGCTTTGTTGCCACCGGCCTCAATGCGCACCTGGACAACCGTGCCGATGCCGCGCCGCTGCCGGCGGTGCTGCCCACCGCCGCCGCGTTGCCAGCTTCGGTAGCCGGGCAGGCGGTGCCGTCACTGGCGCCGATGCTGGAGAAGGCGATGCCGGCAGTGGTCAGCGTCAACACCAAGCAGGTGGTGCGGGTGCGCAACCCCTTCTTCAACGACCCGTTCTTCCGCCGCCTGTTCCCGGACATCCCGCAGGAGCGCATCAACGAATCGCTCGGCTCGGGCGTGATCATCGATGCCAAGGAAGGCCTGGTACTGACCAACCACCATGTCATCGACAACGCTGATGACGTGCAGGTGACACTGGCCGACGGGCGCACGGTCAAGGCCGAGTTCCTCGGCTCGGACCGCGATACCGACATCGCGCTGATCCGCATCCCGGCGCAGAACCTGACCGACATCAAGCTCGGCAACAGCGACCAGCTGCGCGTGGGCGACTTCGTGGTGGCCATCGGCAACCCGTTCGGTTTCAGCCAGACGGTCACCTCCGGCATCGTCTCGGCGGTGGGCCGCAGCGGTATCCGTGGGCTGGGCTACCAGAACTTCATCCAGACCGATGCGTCGATCAACCCGGGCAATTCCGGTGGCGCACTGGTCGACCTGCAGGGCCAGCTGGTTGGCATCAACACCGCCAGTTTCAACCCGCAGGGCAGCATGGCCGGCAACATCGGCCTGGGCCTGGCGATCCCCTCCAACCTGGCGCGCAGCGTGGTCGACCAGCTTGTCAAGCACGGCGTGGTGGTGCGCGGCACGCTGGGCGTGGAGAGCCAGAACCTGACCGCACAGATCGCGCAGGGCCTGGGCCTGGGCGAAACCCGCGGCGCACTGGTCACCCGCGTGCTGGCCGGATCGGCTGCGGCCGCTGCGGGCCTGAAACCGGGCGACGTCGTGGTGTCGGCCAACGGCCAGCGCGTGGACAGCGCCGAAGCGCTGCACAACGTGGAAGGCCTGGCCACAGTGGGCAGCCCGCTGACGCTGGACGTGCGTCGCGAAGGCAAGCCGCTGCAGATCAAGGCGATATTGAAGGAACAGGCACGCGCGGTCACCGGCGACAGCCTGGACCCGCGCCTGGGCGGTGCCACCTTCGTCGATCTGCCCGAATCGCTGCGCCAGTCCGGCGCTGGCGGCGTCCTGGTCAGCGAGGTCAAGCGCGGCAGCCGCGCCGCCAGCAACGGACTGCAGCAGGGCGACATCATCACTGATGCAACAGTAGGTGAATTCGCTGACCTGGCCAGCTGGCGCGCCAATTTCCAGCAGCGCCCACCCACCCTGGTGCTGCGCGTGCTGCGTAACAATGGCCAGCAGCAGGGCCAGCTCGTGATGCGCTGATCGCCCAGCCGTAACACCCCCTATACCCGGGCAATGCTATTGCTGTCAGTCCAGGTCGGCACCGCCGTCCCCCGTTCCCCCATCGCAACAGGAGTGATTCGATGAGCCCCACCAATACCGAGAACCTGAAGGACCACCTGGGTGAAGCCGGTTCCCACCTGAAGCAGGCCGCCAGCGCTGCCGGCGGTGCGATCAAGGGCGCAACCGGTGCAGCAACCGACGAACTGCGCATCGGCAAGGCCAACGTCAAGGCGGAGTTGTCCGACAGCGCGCTGTCCGGCCTGGCCGCCGCCGAATTCGGTGGAGCTGCGGCCAAGGAACAGGTCGACGCACTGATGGACAAGGGCAAGGACCTGATCGACAGCGCCGCTGAACTGATCCGCGAACGTCCGCTGGCTTCGTTCGGCGTCGCCTTCGCAGCTGGCTGGATCATTGCCAAGCTGGCCCGCGGCAGCAGCGACAAGTAAGCCGCAGCGTGAGCGAAGAGAACGCGCAAGCGCCTGATCCGGCGGCGACCCCGCCGCTGGATGAGAGCATCCGCCAGGTCGGCGCGGCCGGTCGTGCCGCCGCCGATTCTGCCAAGCACACGGTACGCTCCCTGCGCCGGCTGGCTTCGGCCGACTTCGCGCTGGCGCGTAGTGCATTCGGTCGCGCGCTGGCCTGGGCCGGCGTGGCGATCGTGTTTGGAGCCTCGGCCTGGCTGCTGATGGCCGCCACGCTGATCGCCCTGCTGCAGAGCTGGGGCCTGAGCTGGCTGCAGGCCCTGTTGATCACCTCGCTGCTGAGCTTGGCCGTTACCGGCTATGCGATCTGGCGGGTGTCCTACTTCTTCCACCACACCGGCATGCACGCCACCCGGCGCCAGCTGTCGCGCCTGGGCCTGTTCGATGAGCCCAGCGAGGATGACCCTGATGCCGGGGTGCAGCTGCCGGAGGGCAAGCCATGAAGTTCGGCGCGCTGCAGCGGCGGGTAAAGCGCTGCGAACAGGTGGTGACCGTGCGCATGGGTGAGACCCAGGACCACTGGGGCACGCTCAGTCAGGTCTGGCGCCAGGGCTGGTCGCCGCTGCGCATCATCGTGGTCGGCCTGGCCGGTGGCTTCATCGCCGGCAAGCTGGAAGTGCCAGGCAGGGTCAACGGCGCACGCTGGCTGCAGATGGTGGGGTCGGTGTCGAACCTGTTCGCCAGCGCGCAGGCAGCATTCGCTACCGCGATGGCAGCGCAGGCCGCGGCCACCGCCGACGATGCGGCTGAAGAAGCCGACGATGCCAGCGAACATGCACAGGCGGCGGCCTCCGCTGCCGAGGCACGTCCGGCACCGGCACCACGCTCCGTGCCGGAGCCAGTACCGGAACCAGACCCGCGCGGACCCCGTCCGGCCGAAGCGGCCACCGAACTGTCCGAACGTTGATCCATGGAATCCGCCGCGCCGATCGCGGCCGGCGGATAATGCGCTCCCCATTCCGGTTGATGCGTCGATGAGCGAGTCCCTCCTGTCCCCATCACCGGCTGGCCCGGAAGCGCCCGAGGCGCCACTGCCGCCACCATCGCGCCCGCGCGGGCCGATGTCGCTGGTGGTGCTGGCCGCGCTGGCGGTGGGCTACACGCTGTGGGCCGCACAGGACATCATCCTGCCGGTGTTGCTGGCGATGTTCTTCGCACTGGTCGGCAACCCGATCCTGCGCCTGCTGCAGAAGCTGTGGATCCCACGTGCACTGGGCGCGTTGCTGATCCTCGGTGCCGGCCTGGGCGTGACCGGTTCGCTGGCCGTGCAGCTGATCGGCCCGGCGATGGAATGGGCGCAGGAAGCACCACAGCAGCTGCGCAAGGTGGCCCGGCAGGTGCAGGACCTGACCAAGCCGGTGCAGCAGGCCAACCAGGCCGCGGAGAACTTCGCCCGCGTCGCCGGCGGTGACAGCAACCGCAAGGTGCAGGTGATCCGCACCCAGCTGGACGACCCCTACCGCATGCTGACCCGCGCGCCACGGCTGGCCGCTTCGGTGCTGGCGGTGGTGCTGCTGACCCTGTTCTTCATGATCTACGGGCAGAGCCTGCAGCGCGCGGCGATCGCGTTGTTCCCGAACCGCCAGCAGCAACGCTTCACCAGCGACATCCTGCGGTCGATCGAGCGCGAGGTGTCGCGCTACGTGCTGACCATCAGCGTGATCAACACCCTGGTCGGACTGGTGTTCGCCGGGGTACTGATGCTGCTGGGCATCAGCCTGCAGGAAGCCCTGCTGTGGGGCACGGTGGCCGCGCTGCTGAATTTCGCACCTTACGTGGGCCCGTTGATCGGCGTGGCGCTGATGCTGTTGATGGGCTTCGTCGAGTTCCGCGACCCGCTGCAGGCCCTGTTGCCCGCAGCCGCCTACCTGGGCCTGCACACCCTGGAAGGACAGATGGTGACCCCGATCGTGCTGGGGCGGCGCATGAAGCTGTCGCCGCTGGTACTGATCCTGGCGCTGATGCTGTTCGGCTGGGCCTGGGGCATGATCGGCCTGCTGCTGGCAGTACCGCTGCTGGTCTGCATCAAGCTGGTGCTGGCACGGCTGGACGGCATGCAGGGATGGGCGCGCCTGCTGGAATGAAAGCCCGCGCGGGCAGGGGTAGAATGGCGGGGTGAAATTCCCCGTCCTTGCCATCACCCTCGACCTCGACGACACGCTCTGGCCGTTCGCCCCGATCGGCGCCCGCATCGACCTGGTCCTGCACGAGTGGATGCGTGAACACAGCCCTGCCACTGCCGCGATGTATCCGCTGGCGGCGATGCGCGAACTGCGCGAGCGCTCGTTCCGAGACAATCCACACCTTCACCATGACCTGAGCGCGCTGCGCCGGCTGACGCTGCAGGAGGCCCTGCAGAACAGCGGCGCCAGCCTGGAATTGCTCGAACCGGCCTACGAGGCGTTCTACGCCGCGCGCAACCAGGTCGAGTGCTATCCCGACGCGATCGATGCGCTGGCGCGGATTGCCGCGCGGGTCCCGGTGGCAGCGCTGAGCAACGGCAATGCCGATCTGGAGCGGATCGGCCTGGCCCATCATTTCGCCTTCCAGCTGGGTGCGCGCGAACACGGCGCGGCCAAGCCCGAGGCAAGCATCTTCCACGCCGCCTGCACCCGCCTGGGTGTGGCGCCGGCACAGGTGCTGCATGTCGGCGACCACGCCGAGATGGACGTGGCCGGGGCGATCGCCGCCGGCCTGCGCGGCTGCTGGATCAACCGCGAAGCCGCGACCTGGACCCATCCGCAATTGCAGCCGGACCTGCAGTTCGACACCCTCACCGGCCTGGCCGACTGGTTGGATGACAACCTCGATGCCGCCGCACCCCGGAGTACCTGACGCATGAGCGAGATCACTGGTTTCACTGCCGACACCGCCGCAGCACTGCCGCTGCATGTGCTGGGCCGCGAGCAGTTCGCGGCCTGGAAGGACGGCCAGCCGGCCGCCACCCAGGCCTGGCTGGCATCGCAGGGCTTCAATGCCGGCGCACACAGCGTGGCCCTGCTGCCGGGCGCCGACGGCCTGGCCGGTGCGGTGATCGGTGTTGGTGATCGCGCCGACGCCTACAGCTATGCGCATGCCCCGCATGCCCTGCCGGAAGGCAGCGTGTGGCAGCTGGCAACTGAGCTGCCGGCCGAAGAGCAGGCGCTGCTGCAGCTGGGCTGGGGCCTGGGCAGCTATCGCTTCGACCGCTACCGCAAGCGCAACCGCGCTCCGGCGCAACTGGTGGCTGCACCGTCCGGTGAAGTGGCCGATCTGATCGCCGCCAGCCTGCGCGTGCGTGACTGGGTCAACACCCCGACCGAGGACATGGGCCCGCAGCAGCTGGAAGACGCAGCGCGCGCCCTGGCTCAGGCACATGGCGCGCAGGTCGAGGCGATCACCGGCGATGAACTGCTGAAGCAGAACTTCCCGGCCATCCATGCCGTCGGCCGCGCCTCGCACCGCGCACCGCGCATGGTGGTGCTGCGCTGGGGCAAGGAAACCGATCCTGCACTGGTGCTGGTCGGCAAGGGCGTGTGCTTCGATACCGGCGGCCTGGACATCAAGCCGGCCGACGGCATGCGCAACATGAAGAAGGACATGGGCGGTGCTGCACACGCACTGGCCCTGGCCGGCCTGGTCATGGCTCGCGGGCTTCCGGTGCGCCTGACACTGCTGGTGCCGGCGGTGGAGAATGCGATCGGCCCGGATGCGTTCCGCCCGGGCGAAGTGATCGCCACCCGCAAGGGCCTGAGCGTGGAGATCGACAACACCGACGCCGAAGGCCGCGTGATCCTGTGCGACGCGTTGACCTTCGCCAGCGAACAGAAGCCGGACCTGGTGCTGGATTTCGCCACCCTTACCGGCGCTGCGCGCATCGCGCTCGGTCCCGACCTGCCGGCACTGTTCAGCAATGACGACGCGGTCGCCCAGCAATGGCTGCAGGCCGGTGACGCGACCCGCGACCCGGTCTGGCGCATGCCGTTGTGGCGCCCGTACCTGCGCTACCTGAGCAGCGGCATCGCCGACCTGGCCAACGCCGGTTCGCGCATGGCCGGCTCGGTCACCGCCGCGCTGTACCTGGAACGCTTCCTGGAAGACGGCCAGCGCTGGGCGCATCTGGACGTGTATGCCTGGAACGACGGCGAACGCCCGGGCCGTCCGGCCGGTGGTGAAGCACTGGCGCTGCGTTCGGCGTGGGCGATGCTGAAAGCGCGTTACAGCTGATCGGGTGGGTGCCGACCTTGGTCGGCACGCCGTCCCCGGAAAACTTGACGAAAAATTGAATACCGGGCCTGGAAGGGTTCTGCGAGGATGTGTGGGTCGACCACCCACACGCTCCGTGAAGGCAGGACTCCGACCATGTCGCTCTTCCGCTACACCCGCGCTGGCCAGACGCCGGGCGCACCGCGCAAGCATTCCCCCCTGCTCTGGATCGCACTGATCGCACTCATTCTGGGTGCGGTGGCGCTGGCCTTCGCCTGGTTGGCCGGCTGGATTGGCGGCCGCCTGACCGCGCAGCGCTTCACCGACACCATCGAAGCCACCGGCCCTGCCCATCCCGGCTTCCGCCGTGCGCACAGCAAGGGCATCTGCGTGAGCGGCTGGTTCGAACCCAGTTCGCAGGCGCCGACGCTGTCCAGTGCACGGGTGTTTTCACAGCAGAAGGTGCCCGTGATGGGCCGCCTGTCGATCGGCGGTGGCGACCCCTACGGCGCCGACAACACCGCGCGCGTGCGCAGCCTCGCTGTGCAGATGGTCAGCGACGACGGCCAGGAATGGCGGATGGCGATGAACAGCTTCCCGTTCTTCGCTGTCCCCAACGCCGAGGCGTTCTACGAGCAGACGCGCGCCTCCATTCCCGACCCGGCCACCGGCAAGCCCGACCCGCAGAAGATGGCCGCGGTGCTGGCGAAGTACCCGAGTGCGCAGGCGTTCCAGCAATGGGCCAAGACAGCGCCGTGGACCAGCAGCTGGGCCGACACCACCTTCAACAGCGTCAACAGCTTCTGGTTCACCAATGTGCAGGGCCAGAAGCGCGCGGTGCGCTGGCGCTGGCAGCCGCAGGCGCCGGTGGTGGAGATGGACGCGGACACGCGCAAGAAGGCCAGTGTCGATTTCCTCAGCCAGGAACTGCAGCAGCGCCTGGCCAGTGGCCCGGTGCGCTGGAACCTGGTCGTCACCACCGCCGAACCCGGCGATGCCATCGATGATCCTTCAGTGCCGTGGCCCGAATCGCGTGAACAGGTGGTGGCCGGCGTGCTCAGCCTGGACCGCCTGCAGTCGCAGGAACAGGGCGCCTGCGGCCAGATCAACTTCGATCCGCTGATCCTGCCCAGTGGCGTGCGTGGCAGTGACGATCCGATCCTGGCCGCCCGCTCGGCCGTGTACTCGCAATCCTTCAACCGACGCGAACGCGAGCGCGCCAGCGGCAACGTGGAGCAACCGAAGGAGGCCGCACGATGAGCACCGGTAACGGCCACTTCAACCTGCTGGCACGGGTGCTGCACTGGTCCATGGCACTGATGATCATCGCCATGCTGTTCATCGGCGTGACCATGGTCGCCTCGCTGCACCTGCGGCCTATGCTGATCGACCTGCACCGCCCGTTGGGCATCGCCATCGGCGTACTGGTGCTGCTGCGCCTGTACAACCGGCTGCGCCATCGCCCGCCGCCGCTGCCGGCGGATCTTCCCGTATGGCAGGTGATGGCGGCCAAGGCCTCGCACTGGATGCTGTATGCACTGATGCTGGCGATGCCGCTGATCGGCTGGGCGATGCTGTCGGCCGGTGGTTACCCGATCGTGCTGTGGGGCGGCCTGCACCTGCCGCCGATCGTGCCGCATACCCCGGCGCTGTATGCCGCGTTGCGTAATGCGCACAGCCTGCTGGCCTATGTGTTGTTCGCCACGGTGCTGATGCATGTGGGTGCGGCGCTGTTCCACCTGTGGGTGCGGCGGGATGGCGTGTTCCAGGCGATGGCGCGCGGGAAGGATTGATCGGGTTCGCCGGGTGTTCCTGGCGGATCCTTTCCGCGACCGCGGAGGGGTGTCACTTTCTTTGCGCACAAAGAAAGTAACCAAAGAAACGCTCCGCCGGCCGCGAGCCGGCGTGCTTTGCACGCCGGTGCCCTGCGCTCCTCGGTCCGTCGAGGGACGTCGCGGGAACTCGCTGCGCTCAGACACCCGCGCCTCTTCGCCCTCGCCGGACCTGCGGTGCTCGGCTCGCTCAAGGCGGACTTGAAGGTCAAGATCAACAACAAGAGCATCCACGCTCCGCGTGGATTTACTGGGTGCAGCTTTTGCCTTTGACGTTGGGCCCGCCTTTTAGCGAGCCGAGCATCGCAGGGGAATCAGGGGCGTAGAGGCGCCGATGTCTGAGCGCAGCGAGTTCGGCGCCGTCCCCTGATTCACCGAGAAGCGCAGGGAACCGGCGCGCAGCGACGGCTCGCGCTCTGGCGGCGTGTTTCTTTGGTTACTTTCTTGATGGCGCACATCCATGTGCGCCACCCTGCGGGCCGGCTATGCCGTTCCACGCTGCTCCTGCAGCGTGGTGCACGAGCAAAGAAAGTGACACCCCCCCGCGGTCGCGGAAATGATCCGCCGGGCATGGCCCGGCGCTACCGATGCGTTGGCGCACGCCCCTACAACCACCCCTTCTGCCGCGCCAGCCGGTACGCCTCGATCCGATTGGCCACGCCCAGCTTGCCGATGCACTCGGACAGGTAATTGCGCACCGTGCCGTGCGACAGCCCCAGCTGCTCTGCGATCTCGCTGGCGGTACGGCCCTCGCCCGCCAGCCGCAGCACGCGGCGTTCGCGGTCGGTCAGCGGGTCGGCCTGTGACCAGGCGTCCAGCGCCAACTGCGGGTCGATCGCGCGGATGCCCTGCTTCACCTTGCGCAGTGCATCGGCCAGGTTCTCGGCCGGTGCGTCCTTCAGCAGGTAGCCCAGCACGCCAGCTTCCAGCGCGCGGCGCAGGAAACCGGCGCGGGCGAAGGTGGTCACGATCACCACCTTGATCGGCAGTTCGTGGCGGGCGATGCGTTGCGCCAGCTCCAGCCCGCTCAGGCCCGGCATCTCGATGTCGGTGACCAGGATGTCCGGCTGCAGCTGCTGCAGCATGCGCCAGGCGGCCTCGCCGTCGGCCGCACTGCCCAGCACTTCGATGTCCGGTTCCAGGCCCAGCAGCGCCGACAGTGCGCCGCGCACCATCGCCTGGTCTTCGGCCAGCAGGATGCGGATCATGCCGCGCCCCCCTGTGCCAACGATGCCGGCGACAACGGCGTGGTGGCGGCCATCAGGGGCACGCGCACGGTCAGCAGCGTGCCTTCGCCGCGCGGCGACTGCAGGGTCAGCTGTCCCCCAAGCGCCGCCGCCCGTTCGCGCATGCCACTCAATCCATTGCCCTCGGCCTGCACGCCGCCACGGCCGTCATCGCGTATCTGCATCGCCAACTGTCGGTCCTCAAGCATGAAATCCACCTGCACCCGGGTCGCCTGCGCATGGCGCACGATGTTGGTGGCGGCCTCGCGCAACACCAGCGCCAGCCCGCGTTCCACCTCCACCGGCATCGCTGGCGGCGCCGTGTACTGCAGGTGCACCTGCTGGCATTCCAGCAGCAGACGCGCCGACGCCAGTTCGCCCGCCAGATCACTGGCGCGGATGCCGGTCACCGCACTGCGCACCTGTGCCAGTGCTTCGCGGGCGATGGCCTCGGCTTCACCGATTTCCTGCCGTGCACGCTCGTCATCGCGATCGTACAGCTTGCGCGCCAGCTCCAGTTTCAGCGTGATCAGCGACAGCGTGTGCCCCAGCAGATCGTGCAGGTCGCGGCCGATACGCTCGCGCTCGGCGGTGGTCGCAAGCCGTCGCACCTCGTCCTGGGACAGCTGCAGGGCCACGTCGCGCTGCTGGCTCAAGGCCTCCACGTTCACCACCAGGCCGACGATGAACGACACTGCCGGCATCCACACCATGGCCTGCCACGGATAACCGAAGTACAGCGCGGTGCTGCAGAACAGAAGGTTCAGCCCGGTGAGCTGCAGCAGGTATACCCACCAGCCGCCGCGGCTGCTCATGCGGATCATCACGCAGCCGAACACGAAATAGCTCAGTCCCGAGGGGTACCACGGAAGCAGTACCAGGGCCATCACGATCATGCCCAGCGCGTAGCGCCATGCATGGTGCCGTGGCGCCAGCATCACCTTGGCGTAGAACAGCAGGAACAGCGGATAGCTGACCAGAGTCAGCAACAGCCAGCGCAGGGTGAAGCCGTTCCCCAGCACCGGGGTGAGGAAGATCCAGACCGACCACAGCAGGTGGATCGCACCGCTCCAGGGCGATTTGCCACGCCGCAGCAGCTCGGCCACCGCCGAATCCGGTGCGGGGCGCAGCAGGGACGCAAGCCAGCTCGACGACACAGGAGAATCCAGGCGGGGACGATCGCTGCCGATCATGCCAGTTCAGCCGATCCGGCGCAGGCGACGGCGCGCCAGCAGCAACGCGACCACGGTCACCGCCAGCAGCACCAGCAGGTGGCCGGCGAGGCTGCCCACCGACGGCAGCCCGACCACCGGCAGCGCCAGCTGCGCCAGATGCCAGGTCGGCCACAGTGGGGCCATCGTCGAGAAAAACTTCGGCAGCGCCGACAGCGGCAGCCACAGGCCGGACAGCAGGGCCAGCGGCAGATAAACCAGATTGACCATCGCCGGCGCCGCGCTGGCACTGACATGGCTGCCGATCAGCAGGCCGATCGCCCCCAGCGGCAGCGCCGCCAGGCCCGCCACCGCCAGCAGCTGCACCATCTGCAACGCCTGCAGCTGCACACCACCGAACACGCGCGCAACGCCGATCAGCAGTAACGCCACCAGCAGCGCGAACATCACCGCCATCGCCAGCCGTGCCAGCAGCGGTGCCGCCGCCGGCATCGGCAGCGCGCGCTTGAGGGTCAGCAGGCCGCCTTCGCGGTCCAGCGCCAACTGCACGCCGAAGCCGAACAGGGCCGGGGCCATCGCGCCAAACACGCAGTAGGTGGCCAACAGATACAGCGGCGCGTGACCACGCCCCAGCAGCACACCGAACAGCAGATAGAACAGCACCGGGAACAGCAGCGAGGGCACCGCGAACGCCGGCGTGCGCCAGGCGCGGCGCAGTTCGGCCATCAGCTCGGCGCGGTACGGACGTAGTGCCTGTCGCCATGCAGGCAGCGGCAATCCGGTGGTACGGACAAGGGTGTTCATGCGGCCTCCCGGGTCATGTCGAGGAAGGCGTCGGCCAGCGCCGCGCCCTGTACTTCCAGTTCGCGCAGCTGCGCATCGGCGGCCAGCAGGCGCGCCACCACAGGCTCGGCCGGGCTCGCCAGCAGCTGCAGGTGCTCGCCGTCGCGCTGCACCTCCTGCACGCCCGGCCACTGCTGCACGTCCGCAATGGGCAACCCGCTGCGGCAGCGGATGCGGCGCGGCCGATCGGCCAGGCGCAGCTCGCTCAGCGGCGCGTCGGCCAGTACCCGGCCCTGCTCCAGCACCACCACCTGCTGCGCCAGCGCTTCGGCTTCCTCCAGGTAATGGGTGGTCAGCAGCACGCCACAGCCTTCGGCCACCAGCTGCCGGATCGCCTGCCACATCACCTGCCGTGCCTGGATGTCCAGACCGGTGGTGGGCTCGTCCAGGAACAGTACGCGTGGCCGCCCACACAGCGCGATGGCGAACTGCACGGCGCGCTGCTGGCCACCGGACAGCTGGCCGTAGCGGCGGCGCGCGAGCGCCTGCAGGCCGGCGCGCTGCAGTACCTCCTGCAGCGGCATCGGGTCGGGGTAGCAGGCGCTTGCCTGCGCCACCAGTTCGTCCACCTGCAGCATCGGCGGCAGGCTGGTGCTCTGCAGCATCACGCCCAGGCCGAGACGGCTGGTCCGCTGCTGCGGGTCGCCGCCGAGCAGTTCGACCTGCCCGCCATCGGCGCGGCGCAGGCCCAACAACACGCTGATCGCGGTACTCTTGCCGGCACCGTTGCGGCCCAGCAGCGCCAGCACCTGGCCAGCGCGGACCTGCAGGTCGATGCCATGCAGGGCGGTATGGTCGCGGTAACGCACCTGCACCTGCTGCAGGCGGGCCAGCGACGGGGCGATCGGATCCATGGGCGGTACCGGTAGCGGGGACGTTGCCATCCTGTGCCGCCGTGGTCACATTTCGCAGTTGCCGCCGTCAGTGTCATCGGGTGACAGCTGTCACTGCCGTCATCGCTGTGCCTGCCTTCATGCTGTGCCGCACGCTCCACCGCCGGAACCGCCGCCGTCCGCCCTTCCGGTCACACCCGCCCGAACGCCTGTGATGGAACGAATGAACGCTTCTGCCGAGCTGTTGAAGGAACTCCGTATCGACCGCAAGTCCCCGCCGCCCGCCTCAGGAGGGAGTGGCAGTGGTGGTGGCCGCCGCTGGCTGTGGATCGCGATCATCGTGATCGTGTTGCTGCTGGCCGCTGCTGCCTTCGCCCTGTTCGGGCGTACCCCGGCGGTGGACGTGGAAACCGCGCCGGCAGTGGCCATCCAGCAGGGCAACGCCAGCAGTTCGGTGCTCGACGCCAGCGGCTATGTCGTTGCGCGGCGCATGGCCACCGTCTCGGCCAAGATCACCGGCAAGGTTCGCGAGGTGATGATCGAGGAAGGCATGCGCGTGGAGCAGGGCCAGATCATGGCCACGCTGGACCCGATCGATGCCGACGCGCAGCGCAGCCTGTATGCCTCGCAGCTACAGGCCGCACGCAGCCAGGTGGCCGGGCTGGAAGCACAGCAGAAGCAGGCCGCCGCCGAGGCCAGCCGCCTGCAGGCACTGGTCGGCCGGCAGCTGGTGTCGCGCTCGCAGTACGACCAGGCGGTGGCCCAGCGCGACAGCCTGCGTGCACAGCTGGACACCGCACAGCGCAACGTCAAGGTGGCCAACGACCAGCTGGCCATCGCCGACCTGGGCGTGGACAACAACATCGTGCGCGCGCCGTTCTCCGGCGTGGTCACCGCCAAGGCTGCGCAGCCCGGCGAAATCGTCTCGCCGCTGTCGGCCGGTGGTGGCTTCACCCGTACCGGCATCGGCACCATCGTCGACATGGAATCGCTGGAGATCGAAGTCGAGGTCGGCGAAGCTTTCATCGGCCGCGTGCAGCCGAAGATGCCGGTGGAAGCCACGCTCAACGCCTACCCGGAATGGAAGATTCCGGGTGAGGTGATCGCCATCATCCCCACCGCCGACCGCGGCAAGGCCACGGTGAAGGTACGCGTGGCGCTGAAGGTGAAGGACCCGCGCATCGTGCCGGAGATGGGCGTGCGGGTCAGCTTCCTGGAACAGGCACAGCCGCAGGCGGCCGCCAAGCCGCAAGGCGTGCGCGTGCCAGGTGGCGCCGTGGTCCAGCGCGAGGGCGCATCGGTGGCCTTCGTGCTGGGTGACGAGAACCGCGTGCAGCAGCGCACGGTCGAGGCTGGCCAGGCGATGGGCAAGGATCGCCAGATCCTCAAGGGCGTGAGCGCGGGTGAATCGGTGGTGGTCAACCCGCCGGACACCCTGCACGACGGCGCCAAGGTGCAACAGAAACAAGCGCAGTAACGGCCTGGCGCCTGCGGGCGCCGCCGGCAACACCGCTCGACGCACGCCTGCGGCCACCGCAGGTGCGCTTCCCCGTTTCCCGCCTTCCGTGGAGAACCACCCATGTCGACCCTGGTTTCATTGCGCAACATCACCAAGACCTACCAGCGTGGCCCCGAAAAGGTGCAGGTGCTGCACGGCATCGACCTGGACATCGCCAGCGGCGACTTCGTCGCGCTGATGGGCCCGTCCGGCTCGGGCAAGACCACCCTGCTCAACCTGATCGGCGGCCTGGACAACCCCAGCGGCGGCGAGATCAGCATCGAAGGCGAGCGTATCGACCAGATGAGCGGCGGCCAGCTGTCGACCTGGCGCAGCCACCATGTCGGCTTCGTGTTCCAGTTCTACAACCTGATGCCGATGCTGACCGCGCAGAAGAATGTGGAGCTGCCGCTGTTGCTGACCCACCTCAATGCCGCGCAGCGCCGCCGCAATGCGGAGATCGCACTGACCCTGGTCGGCCTGGCCGACCGCCGCAGCCATCGCCCGAATGAACTGTCCGGCGGCCAGCAGCAGCGCGTGGCGATCGCGCGGGCAATCGTCTCCGACCCGACTTTCCTGATCTGCGACGAACCCACCGGCGACCTCGACCGCCAGTCTGCCGAGGAGATCCTCGGCCTGCTGCAGCAGCTCAACCGCGAGCACGGCAAGACCATCATCATGGTCACCCATGACCCGAAGGCCGCCGAGTACGCCACGCACACGGTGCACCTGGACAAGGGCGAGCTGGCCGACGCGCCGCTGGCCCACTGACGGAGGCCACAGCGATGAAATACTTCTCGTTGGTCTGGGCGCAGCTGTTCCGCAGCCGCACCCGCACCCTGCTGACATTGCTGTCGGTGGTGGCCGCGTTCCTGCTGTTCGGCATGCTCGATTCGGTACGCGTGGCATTCACCTCCGGCGGCAGCGTGGAAGGCGCCAACCGGCTGGTGGTGGCGTCGCGGCTGTCGATCACCCAGTCGCTGCCGATCCGCCTGGAAACGCAGATCCGACAGGTGGCCGGTGTGCGCGACGTGGCCTACGGCATGTGGTTCGGCGGCATCTACCAGGATCCGAAGAACTTCTTCCCCAACTTCTCGGTGTCACCCAACTACTTCGATGTCTACCGCGAGCTGCAGATCGATCCGGCGCAGCTGGAAGACTGGAAGCAGACCCGCACCGGCGCCATCGTCGGCGAAACGCTGGCCAAGCAGTTCGGCTGGAAGATCGGCGACACCATTCCGCTGCAGGCGACGATCTTCCCGCGCGGTGGCAGCAACGACTGGCCGCTGGAGCTGAAGGGCATCTACCGTTCCAGGGATCCGGCGCAGGCATCCAACGAAGAACGCCAGTTGATGATGAACTGGAAGTACTTCGATGAATCCAACGACTACATCAAGAACCAGGTGAGCTGGTACACGGTGACGCTGGACAACCCGGACCACTCTTCGCGGGTGGCGCAGGCGATCGACGCGATCTCGGCCAACTCCGACCACGAAACCAAGACCCAGACCGAATCGGCGTTCCAGCAGGCCTTCGTCAAGCAGTTCGCCGACATCGGCATGATCGTCACCTCGATCATGGGTGCGGTGTTCTTCACCCTGCTGCTGTTGACCGGCAACACCATGGCGCAGGCGGTGCGCGAGCGCGTGCCCGAACTGGCCACGCTGAAGACGCTGGGCTTCAAGGACAGCACCGTGCTGATGCTGGTAATGGTGGAGTCGGTGCTGCTGATCGGCCTCGGTGGCCTGATCGGCATGGGCCTGGCTGCACTGATCCTGCCGGCGATCGGGCCAAAGAGCATGGGCATGCTGCCGCCGCACGTGCCGACCCCGACCTGGCTGATGGGGCTGGGCCTGATCGTGGTGATCGGCATCATCGTCGGCCTGCTGCCGGCGCTGCGTGCCAAGCGCCTGAAGATCGTCGACGCACTGGCCGGCCGCTGAGGAGGACACCGACATGTTCAAGAGCAAACTCAAGAAGTGGCTGGGCAATGCGCTGACCGCGCTGTTGCTGGTGATCGGCCTGGTGCTGTGGATCGGCCTGCCGTGGATCGGCGTGTTGGCGGTCGCCGTGCTGGTGGCATTGTGGCTGCTGCTGACCCGCGGTGGGCGACTGGCATTGGCGGCTACCCGCATCGGCGTGGCCAGTCTGCCGCAGCGTTGGGGCGCGTCCTCGGTGATCGTGGTCGGCATCGCCGGCGTGGTCGGCGTGCTGGTGGCGATGCTGGCGATGGGCGAAGGCTTCCAGGCTACGCTCAACAACACCGGCGACGACACCACCGCCATCGTGCTGCGCGGCGGCTCGCAGGCCGAGACCAACTCGGTGATCACCCGCGAACAGGTGCCGACGCTGTCCACCCTGCCCGGCATCAGCCGCGATGCCGAAGGCCGGCCGCTGCTGTCACCGGAGTTGTCGCAGGTGGTCAACCTGGTGTCGAAGTCCGATGGCACCGACGTCAACGCGCAGTTCCGCGGCGTCGGCCCGCAGGCGTGGGCGGTGCATGACAAGGTCAAGATTGTCGAAGGCCGCACGTTCGCCACCGGCCTGCGCGAGATCGTGGTCGGCCAGGGCGCCAAGGGCCAGTTCCGCGATCTGGATGTGGGCAAGACGCTGACGCTGGGCAACCAGACCTGGACCGTGGTCGGTGTGTTCGCCACCGGCGATGCGCATGACTCGGAACTGTGGACCGACGCCGATACGCTGGCCACCACCTACCAGCGCAGTGCGTGGCAGTCGATCAGCGTGCGCACCGATGGCAAGCCCGGCTTCGAGCAGTTCAAGGCCGCCGTCGCTGCCGACCCGCGCCTGAAACTGGACGTGGAAACCACCCGCGTCTACTACAGCAAGCAGGGCGGTGGCCTGACCAAGCTGATCGACATCCTCGGCAAGGTGATCGGCACCATCATGGCGGTGGGTGCGGTGTTCGGTGCGCTCAACACCATGTACGCAGCGGTGGCCACGCGTGCGCGCGAGATCGCCACGATGCGGGCGATCGGCTTCCGCGGCCTGCCGGTGGTGACTGCAGTGATGCTGGAAACAATGCTGCTGGCCCTGCTGGGTGGCCTGCTGGGGTGTGCGGTGGCGTGGCTGCTGTTCAATGGTTACAGCGTGTCCACCATCGGCAGCAACTTCAGCGCGGTGGTGTTCAAGTTCCATGTGTCGCCGGAACTGCTGTGGACCGGCCTGAAATGGGCACTGGGCATCGGCCTCGTCGGCGGCCTGTTCCCGGCGCTGCGCGCGGCACGGTTGCCCATCACCACGGCGTTGCGCGAAACCTGAGCATCACGCAGCGACAGACTGCGCATCACGCAGGGGGACGGAGCGAAGGCTCCGTCCCTTTTTCTTTGGTGGGGTCAGATCCCTTCGCTACGCGAAGGGATCTGACCCCGATCTGGGTGGTCGTCGCTACAGATTGCGTAGATACCGCCGCTACCGATGCCTCTGCCCGTCGCAAACGCAACGCACGTGACGCTGCGCACAGTGCATCTGTGGATTGTTGGTTGCGATTCATTTTCGCGCACTTCCCAGCGCGCAGGGACAAACAGTTACGAATGGAAACATTCTAGAATCGCGGCCCCACGTTGGTTTGCAGCACCCCACGCGCCCACAGAACGGGCGCATGTTTTTTCTGAAACACGAGATTTCACGGATGTCCCTGAAAACCAATCCGCTGCGCAACGCGATCGTCATCGCGCTGGCCGCCAGCTGCACCACCCCCGCCTTCGCACAGAGCGCCGGCGACACCCCGACCAACCTCGACCGCATCGAAATCACCGGCTCGCGCATCCGCCAGGCCAGTGTCGAGACCGCACAGCCGGTCGTCGCGCTCAGCCGCGCCGAGATCGAGAAGAAGGGTTACATCAACGTCGCCGACATCCTGCAGGACGTCACCGCCGCCGGCGCACCGAGCCTGAGCCGCTCGTCGTCGCTGAGTTCTTCGCGCGACTTCGGCGGCACGTACGTCAGCCTGCGCAACCTCGGGCCTGAACGCAGCCTGGTGCTGATCGACGGCCGCCGCATGGGCGTCAGCGCCGGTGGCTACTCCGACCTGGCTTCGATTCCCTCGGCGATTGTCGAGCGCGTGGAAGTGCTGACCGACGGCGCATCCGCGCTGTATGGCTCGGACGCCATCGCCGGTGTGGTCAACATCATCACCCGCAAGAACTTCGACGGTGGCGAAGCCAGCGTCTACGTCGGCCAGTACGGTGAAGGCGACGGCCAGAAGCGCTCCTACAGCGCCACCTTCGGCAAGACCTTCGACCGCGGCTGGTTCAGCGTCGGCGCCGAGCGCACCAAGGAAGACGAGATTCTCGGCAGCGAGCGTGAGTTCAGCCGTTACCCGGGGGGCCCGCGCCATCCCGACGACGTCAAGGCACTGAACCAGACCACGCAGTGGGGCAGCGTCACCGTCGACGGCAAGTCGCTGACCGTGGGCCCGGGCGGCGACCCGAGCCAGAAGGGCAATTTCCACACGCCCGATCCGGCCGATGGTGCCAACACCAAGACCAACATGAGCCTGCTGAGCGGCATGGAGCGCACTTCGGTGTTCGCCAACGGTGGCTTCTCGATCACCGATGACCTGCGCATCGTGGCCGACGCGCTGTACAGCAAGCGCGAGTCGACCAAGCACCTGGCCGGCTACCCCTACTCGGTATCCACCGCACAGGCCCGCAACGGTTCCCGTGCTGCCCTGTCCAAGGACAGCGCGTTCAACCACTGGGGCCAGGACGTGCTGTTCTCGCACCGCACCG
Source organism: Stenotrophomonas sp. 1L-E-5-B-C3 (assembly GCF_057292075.1). Lineage (NCBI taxonomy): Bacteria > Pseudomonadati > Pseudomonadota > Gammaproteobacteria > Lysobacterales > Lysobacteraceae > Stenotrophomonas > Stenotrophomonas sp. 1L-E-5-B-C3. The sequence continues at coordinate 238,685 of NZ_JBXAWS010000007.1, read as the reverse complement.
AAGAAATGCCGCGTGCGACCGAGAACAACCTGGACACCAAGCGCGCCAGCATCGGCCTGGAAGGCAGCTTCGAAACCGGTTCGCGGTACTGGGACTGGAACGTCAGCTACATGTACAACCGCAATGAAGGCGAGCGCATCGGTACCGGCAGCATGTACCAGCCGCATGTCGACCTGGCGGTGGGCCCGTCCTTCATGGATGGCACCGTGGCACGCTGCGGCAGCCCGGGTGCAGTGATCGCCGGCTGCGTGCCGTGGAACCCGGCCGCGCCGATGGGCTATGCGGGCCCGGGCTCGCTGAGCAACCAGGACGTGCAGGACTACCTGTTCACCCGCTTCGTCGACAAGATGAAGAGCACCACCAAGGTGGCCAGCGCCAACATCTCCGGTTCGGTGTTCTCCCTGCCGGCCGGCGACGTGATGGCCGCGATGGGCTTCGAGCACCGCAGCGAAGAAGCCAGCTACACCCCGGACCTGATGGTGCAGAAGGGCCAGATCGCCGGCACCACCGGCCAGCCGACCCGTGGCGACTACTCGCTCAACGAGGTCTACCTGGAACTGCAGGTACCGCTGCTGGCCGACATGCCGTTCGCGCGTGAGCTGTCGCTGGACCTGGCCGGCCGCTACACCGACTACAACACCTTCGGTTCGACCACCAACAGCAAGTTCGGCCTGAAGTGGAAGCCGATCGACAGCCTGCTGGTGCGCGCTACCTATGGCACCGGCTTCCGTGCGCCGACCGTGGACGACCTGTACAGCGGTGGCGCGAAGAGCCGTGATTCGTTCACCGATCCGTGCGATACCTCGTTCGGCATCGCTGCCAGCAGCGCGACCGTGGCCGCACGCTGCCAGGCGCTGAAGGTGCCGGCGAACTTCCGCCAGCAGACCGCGTCGGAAGGCAACGTCGCCAACCGTCCGGGCCAGCAGGGCATCGCCGATTTCGACTCCGGTTCCAATGCGAACCTGAAGCCGGAAACCGCCAAGACCTGGACCGTGGGCCTGGTGTACAGCCCCGAGTTCGTGCCGGGCCTGGACGTCAGCCTGGACTGGTGGAAGATCCGCATCGACAACGCGATCGTGGGTGAGTCGGCCACCGACATCCTCAACCAGTGCTACGTGCAGGGCGTGGATTCGGCCTGCGGCCGCTTCACCCGTTCCACCAGCGCCAAGACGCTGGGCCAGGTGACGGCGCTGGACCGCTCGCTGGTCAATGCGGGCTACCGCGAAACCGCTGGCTACGATTTCAGCCTGCGCTACCGCCTGCCGGAAACCTCGTTCGGCCGCTTTGCCGCCACCTGGAACACCACCTACACCGACTACCTGGAGCAGCGCAACGACAGCGCCGCCACCACGCCGGTGGAGCAGAAGACCGGCTGGCAGGGCAACTTCCGCGTGCGTTCGACCTTCAACCTGGATTGGCAGTACGGCGACCTGGGCATTGGCTGGACCGCCCGCTACTACTCGGGCATGAAGGAAGCCTGCTCGTATGACCTGGGCGGTGGCCCGGACTGCAACATGGCCGGCTTCGTCTCGCCGTACACCGATGCGCAGCCGAGCCGCAAGGTGGGCTCCAACACCTTCCACGACCTGCAGGTGCGTTACAGCCTGCCGTGGGACGGCACCGTGTCGCTGGGCGTGAACAACGTCTTCGACCACCAGGGTCCGATCATGTACAGCCAGCCGAACAGCAGCTTCACCTACTACGGTGGCTTCGATATCGGTCGTTTCATGTACATGAAGTACCAGCAGCGCTTCTAAGCCTGCAACCGCGTTCCCGCCACGGCCAACTCTCTCCTGGCCGTGGATGGAAGCAGAACGGCGCCCCTCGGGGCGCCGTTCTTTTTTGTGGGAAGCGGGGTCGGAGAAGCGGGGGTCGGATCCCTTCGCCCGCGAAGGGCTCTGACCCCATTCCATCCGAAGCCTGCGGGTCGGAGCCCTCCACGTTGCGGAGGGATCCGACCCCGCAACTTCGCCGGGCATGGCCCGGCGCTACCGCTTGGCGCGCATCGTGCGGATGTTGTCGCCGACAAACAGGATCAGGCCAGCCCAGATCGCGGCAAAGCCGATCGCCTTGGCGGTGTCGAACGCTTCGTGGAAGAAGAACACGCCCAGCAGCAGCTGCAGGCTCGGCGCGATGTACTGCAGGATGCCGACCAGCGACAGCGGAATGCGCTTGACGCCGTAGGCGAAGCCGATCAGCGGTACTGCGGTGATCGCACCACCAAAGATCAGCAGCAGGTCGTTGCGCCAGCCCCAGCCATGGAAGAACGCCCCGCCGTGGCCGTTCTCGGCCCAGATCGCAAACGCCAGCGCCGGCAGGAACAGGTACAGGCTTTCCACGCCCAAGCCGGCCACCGGATCGACCGAGACCAGTTTGCGCAGCAGGCCATACAGGCCGAACGAGCAGGCCAGGCCCAGCGCGATCCACGGCGGCGTCCCGGCATCGATGGTCAGCCAGGCCACGCCGATGGCCGCCATCGCCACCGCCACCCACTGCAGCCGGCGCAGGCGCTCCTTCAGCACCAGCACGCCCAGCAGCACGTTCACCAGCGGATTGATGAAGTAGCCCAGGCTGGTCTCGATGACGTGGCCGGCGTTGATGGCCCAGATGTAAAGGCCCCAGTTGAAGGCGATGGTCAGGCTCGAAACCAGCAGGATCGACAGCGCGCGCGGCTGCGCGGCGATCTTCTGCCACCAGCCCAGCTTCGAACTGAGCAGCAGCCAGCCCAGCACCATCACCGTGCTCCAGATGATGCGGTGGGCGATGATCTGGAACGAGGGCACCTCGTTGAGCAGGTGCCAGTACACCGGCACCAGCCCCCAGATCACGAAGGTGGAGGCGGTGACCAGCAGGCCGCGGCGTTGTTCTTTCTCGTCCATGCTCATTTCTTTCGCGTCCTCGCCATCGTCAACACCACCACACCCAGAAGAATCACCGCCATGGCGAGGAAGTCCCGCCATCCAAAGCGTTCACCATTCAATGCGGCGCCCAGCAGCACCGCGATCACGGGATTGACGTATGCATAGCTGCCGGCCAGCGCCGGGCGTACGTTCTGCAGCAGCCACACATAGGCGGTGAACGCCACGATGGACCCGAACACGCACAGGTAGGCCATCGCCAGCAGACCGCCGGTATCGGGCAGCGTGGTCGGCCGCTCGCCAACGGCCAGGCCGATCAGCACCAGCAGCACGCCGCCGCAGAGCATCTGACCGGCGGCGGTCATGAACGGGCCCGGCAGATCCAGCCCGCGTGCCCACACCGAACCGAAGGCCCAGCCGATCGGCGCGATCAGCAGCAGCACCAGCCCGGTCGGCGAGGCGGTCAGGCTGCTGCCGGCATTGAGCCAGACCACGCCGACGAAGCCGACGGCGATACCCAGCCATTCGCCCTTGCTGGCATGCTGGCCGCGCAGCGCCGAGAACAGTGCCATCCACAGCGGCACCGAAGCCACCGCGGTGGCCGCCAAGCCCGAGGACACCTCGCGCTCGGCCAGCACCACCATGCCGTTGCCCAGCACCAGCATGGTCACGCCCATGATGACCAGGTTGCGCCACTGCCGCAGGGTCGGGTTCGGCATCTTCCAGAACAGGCGCAGGGCCAGGAACATCAGGCCACCGGCAATGATGAAGCGGCTGCCGGAGACCATCGTCAGCGGCAGCGCGCCGCCGTGCAGGGCCTTGGCGATGCCCAGGTAGGTCGACCCCCAGACCACGTAGACCAGCAGCAGCGCCAACGCGACAAGGCCACCCCGGGGGGCAGCCGCAGACGGAACAGGGGGAGCCGACATGACGCACCAGAGGGGCCGGGGGAACGCGGATTCTAGGACGTTCGGCCGGCTGAAATAACCCCGGTTTTCAACACACTGCAACTCGGATGGGCGATCTTCCCCGGTGCCGGACGCGAAACGGCGTACGACGATTTAGCTATAGGCCCGTCTGGCGCCCGCTGTCACCCTGTCCGGTCCCATTCCCCGCCCGCTCGTTCGGCACCCGGCGTTGACGTGGGATGCATTACCTAGGAGGCTGGCCGCAAGCGCCCCGCGCGCGGCTGGCACCGATCTTTCCCGCACGGAAGCGCCGCATCGAGGATTCCCACCCGGATGAGCACCACGTCCCATTCCGCTGTCCCCAGCACCGACGGCGCCGCGCTGCGGCGTTCCATCTCCAATACCCTCAAAGGCTCCGCCGGCAACCTGGTGGAGTGGTACGACGTCTACGTGTACTCGGTATTCGCCGTGTACTTCGAATCGCAGTTCTTCTCGCCGGATGACAAGAACTCCACGATGTACGTGTGGGCGATCTTCGCGGCAACCTTCCTGATGCGCCCGATCGGCGCCTGGTTCTTCGGCCGCTTCGCCGACCGCCATGGCCGTCGCCAGGCCCTGACCGTGTCGGTCACGCTGATGGCGGCCTGCTCGTTCCTCATCGCCATCACCCCCACCGCCGCCAGCATCGGTATCTGGGCAGCGGTGATCCTGCTGTTCGCACGGCTGCTGCAGGGCTTCGCCACCGGCGGCGAGTACGGTGCCAGTGCCACCTACATGTCCGAGGCCGCCATCCCCGGCCGTCGCGGCTTCCTGTCGTCCTTCCACTACGTCACCCTGGTCGGTGGCCATGTGCTGGCCCAGCTGACGCTACTACTGATGCTGACCTTCTGGGGCAAGCCGGAAATCTCCGAGTGGGGCTGGCGCATCGCCTTCGGCATCGGTGGCATCGCGGCAGTGGTGGTGTTCTGGCTGCGTCGTGGCATGGACGAGTCGCTGTCGGAGTCGTCCATCGAGGCCGCACGCGAGGGCAAGGCACAGAAGTCCGGCTCGATGTACGAGCTGTTCGTGCACCAGTGGCGGCCGCTGCTGCTGTGCTTCCTGATCACCGCCGGTGGCACCGTGGCCTTCTACACCTACTCGGTGAACGGCCCGAAGATGATCCAGAGTGCCTTCGCCGCCAATGATCCGATGACCGGCACCCTGATCAACCTGGGCGTGCTGGCCTTCCTGATGGTGCTGCAGCCGGTCGGTGGCTGGCTGTCGGACATCATCGGCCGCAAGACCCTGCTGGTGTTCTTCGGCGTCGGCGGCGTGCTGTACAGCTGGTACCTGATCACCCAGCTGCCGCACCAGCATGACGCCACCCTGGCATTCCTGACCCTCGCGCTGGGCTTCGTCATCCTCACCGGCTACACCTCGATCAACGCGGTGGTGAAGGCCGAACTGTTCCCCACCCACGTGCGTGCACTGGGCGTGGGCCTGGGCTATGCACTGGCCAACTCGCTGTTCGGCGGCACCGCCCCGCTGCTGTACCAGGGCGCGCTGAAGACCGGCCACGTGGACTGGTTCGCCATCTACGTCACCGCGACGATCGCGGTATCGTTGGTGGTCTATGTGTTCTTCCTCACCAACAAGGGCCCGAACTGGCTCGACGGCACCCGCAAGTAAGCGCGTCGTCATGATCGCGGCCACCGGTGCAATGCCGGTGGCCGCTGCGTCTCCCGCCACGCCATTGATGTGGATCGCGGCGACGCTGGCCGCAGCCACGGCACTGGCCTGGCTGCTGCGCCGCCCCAACGCGCAGGCCGCGTGGCCGCGCATCGGTTTCGGGATCGCCCTGCTGGTGTTCTGCGCCGCGCTGGCGCTGCAGCTGGCGGTGGACCTGGGCAGCGGCCACAGCTCGCTGCAGATGCGCCTGCATCGCGGCATCTCTCCAGGGTCGCCGGTTGGACTGCGCACGATGGTGGCGTGCTATCTGGCAGCACTCGTCGCCAGTGGCTGGGGTGCGTGGAAGCTGCTGCGCCGGCGCTGACGAATACCCGGGCGTGCCGGCCGCTGGCCGGCAACGCCACCTCTTTCGGTAGTGCCGGCCGCTGGCCGGCAACGCCACCTCTTTCGGTAGTGCCGGCCGCTGGCCGGCAACTCCACATTCTTTCCGAAGGTTCATGAGGTTGCCGGCCAGCGGCCGGCACTACCTCAACGGCGGGCCGCTTCGCTCTTGTCGCGCGCGCCGCGGAATTCCGATTCCTTTTCCCACGTCGGCCAACGGCGACTGTTGGCCAGCTCGGCGCCCAGGTCGTAGACCAGCAAGGTGTCGGCGGCATGGCCGGCCGGGTCCCAGCTCGGCGTCCACGCATCGCAGGCCTGGTGGTAGCAGTCGGCGAAGTACTTCTCGCGCAGCGCGCGACCGGCTTCAACGCCACCGTCCAGCTTGTCCAGGCCCGGGCCGATGGTGATCGCCGGCACGCCCAGGCGGGCGAAGGCGAAATGGTCGGCACGGTAGAAGAAGCCGGCTTCCAGATTCGGGTCCGGGCTGTAGCTGCGGCCGCGGGCCTTGGCCACGCGTTCCAGGTCACCTTCCAGCGAGACCCGGCCCTTGCCCCACGAAGCGATGTCACGGGTCGCACCATCCGGGCTGAACATCTCGATGTTCAGCACTGCGGCGGTCTTGTCCAGCGGCGCCAGCGGGTGTGCGGCGTAGTAGCTGGCGCCCAGCAGGCCCTTTTCTTCAGCGGTCAGTGCCACGAAGTACAACGTGCGCTGCGGCTGCGGGCCGGCGGCGAACACGCGACCCAGTTCCAGCACCGTGGCCACGCCGGTGGCGTTGTCGATCGCGCCGCGGCGGATGCGGTCGCCCTTGGCGTCGGCCTGGCCGATACCAAAGGCATCCCAGTGCGCCGAGAAGATCACAGCCTCGTCGGCATGCTCACCACCGGGCAGCTTGGCCACCACGTTGCGGGTCACCACCTGCTCGCGCTTGAGCGCGAAATCAACGCTCAGCTTCGCGTTGTCCAGCGCCACCGGACGGAAGTCGGCACGCATCGCCTTGCGCTTCTCGGCATCGAAGTCGAGGCCGGCGTCGGCGAAGATCGCCTCGGCCAGCTCACGCTGCATCCAGCCGCGCAGCGGCGTGTGCTGGGCCATCGCTTCCGCCTGGCCGCGTTCGATGTCGAACAGCGGCGAGGTGCCCGAGCTCTTCACCGTGGCCCAGCCATACGCAGCCGGTACGGTCTCGTGCACGATCAGCACGCCTTCGGCACCGCGGCGCGCGGCTTCCTCGAACTTGTAGGTCCAGCGGCCGTAGTAGGTCACCGCCTTGCCATCAAATGCACCCGGCGCGTCGGCTTCGAAATCGGCATCGTTGATCAGCACCACGGCGATCTTGCCGTGCAGGTCCACATCCTTGTAGTCGTTCCACTGGCGTTCCGGCGCGTCGATGCCGTAGCCGACGAACACCAGCGGGGCGTCCTTGATCTGCACGCGCTTGCGCGGCTGCAGGCTCTGCAGGGTCACGTCCACGCCGTTGGCCAGCGCGCGCTTGCCCTGCTTCAGCGACAGGCTGGCCTTGGCCGCGCCATCCAGCTGTGCGCGCACCAGCGGCACCGGCTGTACCCAGCTGCCGTCCACGCCGCCCGGCTGCAGGCCATAGCTGCGGAACTGCTCGATCAGGTACTGCACCGTGCGCTCTTCACCCTCGGTGGCCGGCGCGCGGCCCTCGAACTCATCCGACGCCAGCACGCGCACATGGCGCGACAGTGCCTGCGGATCGATGCCGCCGCCCGGCAGGTCGTTGGCCGCATGGGCCAGGCCACCCACGAACAGGCAGGACGACAGCAGCAACACGCGCATCGGATTCACGGCAGTACCACGGCTAGCTTGGAAGTCACCAGAGTGTAACGTGGTCGTGACATCGCGGCGCAGCCTGGGCCAACGTCATCCACGCATGGCGTGGATCTACCTGCTGATGCGATCCAGCCAGCAGGCCAGGCCTTGGGCGTTGAGTTCGATGTCCATCGCCAGAACAGCGGTCACCGCGGCATCGTCCAGCGCGCAGCCATGCAGCTGTGCACGTTCCAGGTACAGCGCCTGCAGTGCGGCCAGCAGGCAGCGGTGGCGATCCGGTCGGCCATCGCACTGGCGGCCGATGGCGGCCATCGCATCGATCTGCTCGAACAGGTCGTCGGCCAGTTTCTCCACCGGTTCCACACGACCGTAGTGGGTCAGGTACATCGCTTGCGGGCCGTAGCCCAGCATGCGCCGGATCGAGGCCTTCATCGCCTCCGGATCGAACTGCACCGGCGATGAGGTGGGGAAGATGAAAGCACCCTGCGCACTATCCAGCTCGCGGTAGGAGATACCGAACGTATCGCCGGTGAACCAGCTGCGGCTGCGCGCATCCCACACGCAGTAGTGGTGCAGTGCATGGCCCGGCGTATGCAGCAGCACCAGCTCGCGGCCGGCCAGATCGATGCGGCGGCCGTCTTCGGCCACCACCACACGGTGCTCCGGAATCGCCTCGATGCGACCATAGCTGCGCGCGATCTCTTCGGCGCCGTACACCGCGGTGGCGCCGGCAATCAGCCGGGTCGGATCGATCATGTGCGGCGCGCCGCGCGGATGCAGCACCGCCTTCGCGTTCGGCAGCTGCTGCATCAGCAGGCCTGCACCGCCTGCATGATCCAGATGCACGTGGGTGAGCAGCAGCCAGTCCACCGCTTCCACACCCAGACCGGCGTCCGCCAGCGCCTGCAACATCGCCGGTACCGACAGGCCGGTGCCGCAGTCGACGAACGCGGCGCGGCCGTTTTCAACGATCAGATACGCCGCGTCGAAATCCGGGCGCTGGAAACCGGTATCGATGGTGTGGATGCTGGGGTCGGCGGTCATTGGCACGCACCTGGCAGGATCGGGAACAGACACCCATGGTAGGCGCGCAGGCAGCCCAGGTTCGATGCGGCTTTGGTCGGTAGTGCCGGCCGCTGGCCGGCAACCTCGGGGCAGCCAGGTGAATACAGTTGCCGGCCAGCGGCCGGCGCTACCGATCAGTCGCAGCGCAATGCGAACCGCGGCCGCAGCAACAGGGCCAACACCAGCACCGCCAGGAACGCGCCGTAGGCATACAGCACCGCCAGCACCTGCGGCCAGATCGGGCCGGCGCCGGGCTGCACCAGGCCGATGTGGTGGCCCCAGAGCATCGCCAGGATGCTCAGCAGCAATGCCAATGCCAGGGCAGCACCATCGAACAGGCGCCGTCGCGCGGTACGCGGCTGGCGCGGGAACAGCCAGTACAGGCTGCCCAGCAACAGAAACCAGGGCAGGAACAGCAGCAGCGACAACCAGGCCATCGCAGACTCCATGTCATCGCGCCGGCGGCGCGCGGACATCATGCCATGACCTTCGTTCACGGGTAGTGCCGGCCGCTGGCCGGCATTTCCGGGAACCTGGGGAACGTGCAGTTGCCGGCCAGCGGCCGGCACTACCCCTTACGCTTCGCGCAGCATGGCCAGGGCGGCCAGCACGGCATCGACCTCGGCGTCCAGCTTGAACAGATCGCTCTGCAGCTGGTCGCCCTGCTCAGCCTGCTTCAATACGGCGATCAGCTGGCCGGCATCGCGCGGCGAATCGAAACCTTCGCTCTGGATCAGCAGCGTGCCGTCACCGGCGGTCAGCTTGAAGTAGAAGCGGCCATCCTTTTCGCGGTACTGCTTGAACAGCGGCGGTGCCACGCGGGCCACGCCGGCGTCCTCGCTGGCGATGTCGCCCGCGCTGGACAGGTCACGCAGACCCACCGCATGGCGCAGCTCGTCCAGCAGCGGGGCCGCCAGCTGCTCGCGCAGCTGCTGGCCACGGCGCTTGAGCAGCGCTTCAATCTTCTCCGGCTCGGCCATCAGCGCGTTGTAGCGCTCGCGCAGCGGCGACAGCTCGCTGTCGATGCGCTCGAAAAGCTGCTGCTTGGCATCGCCCCAGCTGATGCCGGCAGCGAACGCCTTGGCGAATTCCGCGGTCTGTTCCGGGGTGGCGAACGCCTGGTACATCTGGAACAGCGCCGAGCCCTCGGTGTCCTTCGGCTCGCCCGGTGCGCGCGAGTCGGTCAGGATCGAGAACACCAGCTTCTTCAGCTCTTCGCGCGGCACGAACAGCGGAATGGTGTTGTGGTAGCTCTTGCTCATCTTGCGGCCGTCGAGGCCGGCCAACGTCGCCACCTGCTCGTCGATCACCACGTCCGGCAGCGGGAAGTACTCCTTGCCGTACACGTGGTTGAAGCGCTGGGCGAAGTCACGCGCCATCTCGATGTGCTGGATCTGGTCACGGCCCACCGGTACCTGGTTGGCCTTGAAGATCAGGATGTCGGCCGCCATCAGCACCGGGTACATGAACAGGCCGGCGCTGACGCCTGCGTCCTCGTCCACGCCTTCCTCGCGGTTCTTGTCCACCGCCGCCTTGTAGGCATGCGCGCGGTTGAGGATGCCCTTGCTGGCAATCGCGGTCAGGAACCACATCAGCTCGGTGGTCTCGCGGATGTCGCTCTGGCGGTAGAACCACACGTGTTCCGGGTCCAGGCCGCAGGCCAGCCAGCTGGCCGCGATCTCCAGGGTCGCGCGCTGGGTGCGCTGCGGGTCCTGCGACTTGATCAGGCTGTGCAGATCGGCCAGGAAGAAGAAGCTCTCGATCCCCGGCGCGCGGCTGGCCGCGATGGCCGGACGGATGGCGCCAACGTAGTTGCCCAGGTGGGGCGTGCCGGAGGGGGTGATGCCGGTAAGGACTCGGGTCGTCATGACTGCGTGGGGTAACCTTCGATGAACGGGGCCAGTTTACCTTGCACGCCACCAACCCCGTCAGGGCCTGCGGCGCGTTCATTCACGCAACCCCGCTGGAGACGCCCGATGAAACGCCTGCTGCCCCTGCTGCTGATCCTGCCCCTGGCCGGCTTCCGTCCGGCTCCGATGCCGCCGCCGGTGTACGAGGGCGGCCCCGTGCGCATGGCCCTGGTCGACCGCGACCGCGGTACTGAACTGCGCGCCTACCCGGCCGACGGCCAGCGCTGGGTGGCCGGCGAACGCGGCCACCGCTACGCCGTGCGCCTGTACAACGACAGCCCGCGCCGGGTGCTGGTGGTGCTGTCGGTGGACGGCGTCAATGCCATCTCCGGCGAGGATGCCGATCCCTCGCAGACCGGCTACGTGCTCAACCCCGGCCAGCGCGCCGACATCACCGGCTGGCGCAAGAGCCAGGACGAAGTGGCGCAGTTCGTGTTCAGCAGCCCCAGCGGCAGCTATGCCAGCCGCACCGGCCGCCCAGACAATATCGGCGTGGTGGGCGTGGCGGTGTTCGAGGAAGCGCGACGCTGGTACCCGCAGCCGATCCTGCGCCGTGGCCTGCCAGCACCGGCCCCGGCGGCCGAAGCAGCGGCCGATGCCAGCGCCAGCAACAGCCGCATCGAGGGCTACGCCAGCAAGTCGCAGTCGCCAGCGCTGGGCACCGGCCACGGTGCACGCGAGCAGTCTTCGGTGCGCGATACCGACTTCGAACGCGCCAGCCGCAGCCCGGCGCAGGTCCTGCAGCTGCGCTACGACAGCGCCCGCAACCTGCGCGCACGCGGCATCCTGGTGGACTCCCCCTCCCGCCTACCGCGCGAACCGCAGGCGTTCCCCAACCGCTACGTGCCGGACCCGCCGGCGCGTTGATCGCCCCCTGCAGACAACACAACGCCCGCAACCTCACGGTGCGGGCGTCGTGTTATGGGGGAAACCGAAGCGCTTACTTGTAGTCCGGGTAGTCCTTGCTCACGCTGTCCTGGAACTCACGGACTTCCTTCTCAGCGCGGTCCTTGGCCCAGCCATAACGTTCCTGCAGGCGACCGGCCAGATACTCGGCATTGCCCTCGGCCACATCGAAATCGTCGTTGGTCAGATCGCCCCACTTGGCCTGGGCCTTGCCCTTCAGCTGCGACCACTTGCCGGAAATGATGTCTTTGTTCATTGCTGGGAATCCTTGGTTGCAACGGCGTTCTTACCGTGGCTCCAGCTTCGCGCAGTGGCCGTTGAAGACCGGTCAACCTGCAATGAAATACATGCTCACCTGCTTGAATGGTTCACTCCGCTTCGACAGCACGCAGCGAATAGCGCGCACAAAAAAAGGCCGGGGATGTCCCCGGCCTTTTTTCTTTTCGCTGCGTGCCGGTCTTACCGGCCCTTGGCGGTGTCCTCAACCTTCTCACCAGCCTTCTGCACGTCCTTGCCGGCACCGGCAATGGTGTTGCAACCGGCCAGCAGGGCCACCGAGAACATCGACAACAGCATCAGGGCAACTACGCGCTTCATGGGCTTCTCCTTGGGTTTGCCGCTACACCGCTTCATTCGCGGATGGGATTGTTTCGCTCGGCGGGAGAAGGCCAACACCCACCACCGCCGCGTGAAGTGCAATCTGGCGGCAGTGGCGTGGAGCGCGTGTGAACGGATCACAGATTCGTTCAGGCGGCGCCGTCAATCGCGCATCAGCGTGGACTTGCCGAACAGGCTTTCGACCAGGTCCACGGCCAGTTCGGCAGTGGCATTCTGCTTGTCCAACAAGGGGTTGAGCTCGACGATGTCCAGCGAACCCATGCGCCCGGTGTCGGCGATCATTTCCATCACCAGCTGCGCCTCACGGTAGTTCACCCCGCCCGGCACGGTGGTGCCCACGCCCGGTGCGATGCTCGGGTCGAGGAAGTCGACATCGAAGCTGACATGCAGATGGGTGTTCTCGTCGATGCCGGCCAAGGCGGCTTCCACGGTGCGCTTCATGCCGTTCTCGTCGATGTAGCGCATGTCATAGACATCCACCTTGTGGGTCTTGATCAGGCGCTTCTCTTCCGGGTCCACCGAGCGGATGCCGATCTGGTGCATCTGCGCCGGGGTGATCGCCGGCACGGTGCCACCGAGGCGGGTCAACGCATCCGGGCCGAGGCCGCACAGGCAGGCCACCGGCATGCCGTGGATGTTGCCCGACGGGGTCACGTCGCTGGTGTTGAAATCCGAATGGGCATCCAGCCACAGCACGCGCAGGGTCTTGCCCTGTTCGCGGCACCAGCGCGCCACCGCAGTGATCGAACCGATGCCCAGGCAATGGTCGCCACCGAGCATGATCGGCATGCGGCCGGCCTGCAGTTCGGCGTAGCTGGCTTCCATCAGCGCATGGTTCCACGCCACCACTTCATCCAGATGGCGGTAGCCTTCCACCGGCGCGGTCCACGGGTTGCGCGGGCCATCCAGGTTGCCCAGGTCGCGCACGTCCACGCCGCGCGCCTCCAGCGCCTCCGGCAGGCCCGCCACGCGCAGTGCTTCCGGCCCCAGCCGGGCACCACGATGGCCCGCACCCACATCGGTGGGAACGCCAATCAGGGATACGGAAATGGGATGGGCCATGGGTGCCTCCTGCGGTGGGGAAAAAGAAGCACAGTCTAGCCAGAGCGGTGTGACACCACTCGCGGCGGTGCAGCAGGGCGATCACATGGCATGATGCCGCGCGGACCCGACCGTCCTTCATGGAAGATTGCGATGTCGCCCTTCATCAATACCGCTTGGCCGCAATACAGAACAGTGGGATCCCCAACGTACAGGTTCAGCGCGTCACTACCCCGGCTATCGAATCAGGCAGACCCGCTCCTGGGATGAGCACACCCTATCCAAACCTGAAACCTGTTCTCGTTGAGCTGCAGCTGGACGAAGTAGATTCGCGCGGCGGCGCTGTTGCAGAGATGATCGACTCCACCGCGCGCCCCATGGCGCTTTCGATAAGCCCCGAACTCATGTGGTAGAGCTTCGTGCTGAATGACCGTGCCATCACCCGGATCACGCCTGGCACGCGGGCACAGTGCGCGATCTCATTCGTCAACCATGACGGTGCGAAAGAGGTATTCCCCTGTGGCACGTTGGCCGCCTTCGGAGACGGATCGTCGACCAAGGGGTTGATCCGCATCATCCGGTTTGATTGAGCCTGTTCGCGCCTGACGTCTTGAGCTGGCAACGGTTGACAAGCAATGCATCGATGCGCCGCGTGACACACGAGCTGCTTCGAACCAGAATGGCCCAACGACTCCTCCTTTGCTGCGTCATTGAATTGACTCACCTGCTCGGGACGAAAAACCGCCGAAAGGCGGTTTTTCATGTTCGTTCCACCGCCTTTGCGACCGGCGTTGTGCCGACGCATCAAGATCGGCGCATGTGCTTATGCTGCGCTGGCATGCAGGCGAACACCCAAGGCGCGGGTCACTTTGAGGATGGTCGCAAAATCAGGGCTGCGCTCGCCCGACAGTGCGCGATACAGACTCTCACGCGAGAGGCCCGCCGCTCGTGCGACCTTGCTCATCCCTTGAGCGCGCGCGATGTCGCCGAGCGCCTTGGCAATGAACGCAGAATCGCCATCGCTTTCTTCGATGCAGGCATCGAGATAGGCCGCCATCTCCTCCGGTGTGCGAAGGTGCTCGGCCACGTCAAATGCTTTGAGTTCAACTTTCTTCTTGATGACCATGATGGGACAGCTCCAGTACTTCGGTATTGAGTCGTTTCACCTGCAGCCCGTTCGACGCCTACAGGGCACGCGCAATCTCCCTGGCCTTCTCGATATCGCGTTGTTGTGAACCCTTGTCGCCGCCAGCCAGCAGAATCACCCACTGCCTGCCGCGCTGGGTGTAGTACACGCGGTAACCCGGTCCCACATCGATGCGCAGTTCGGAAACGCCATCGGCCAGATAGCGGTGATCGCCCAGATGGCCTTCGCTGAGCCGACCGATGCGGGCCAGGATGCGAGCGCGCCCGGTTACGTCCTTGAGAGCGTCAATCCATGTCGCGAACTGACGGGTACGCTGGATCTTCATGGATGACTGTAGCCTACAGGCTACACATTCTCAACCCTGCGGAACGCGCTCGGGGAAATGCACGGCGATGGATCACGCCCCGGATAGAAGATCAGCAGCGAAAGAAGGAAGGAGACGCGACAGGGAGCAGTGCTCGACCAACGTCCGTGCCGCGGCTGTGCGGGCACAACTACAGTTGCTTGATGGTGCCGCTTATCCGAATCGAACGGATGACCTACTGTTTACAAGACAGTTGCTCTACCAACTGAGCTAAAGCGGCATGGGTGGATCACCGGCGGCAGCGCCGCGGTCCGGGGATTCTAGCGCAACCGCGTGCATTCCAGCGACCGGCTCTGTGCCGCCCCGCTGCGCTGCTGGGCCTGAGCCGGCTGCGTGCCCGCCGCCAGCTGCCCTTCCAGCCACCACTGGCCGGCGTCGCCGCTGGCGACCAGGCGCGGCTGGAAGCCCGCGGCCTGCACCGCTGCCATGCGGCGCTCGGCGCCTTCGCGGTTGCGGTACTGGCCCAGCGCCACGGCGTTGATGTCCTCGCCCTGGCTGATGATGTAGTAGTCGCTCAGGCCGGCGGCGACGATGCGCTTCACCGTGGCCTGGGCTTCTTCGCGATTGGCGGCGGCCGGCAGCATCACCCGGAAACGTGCGCTGCCGCTGGCAGCAGGCTGTTCGCGCAGGCGCACTTGGCTGAGCACAGTACTGGCCTTGCCTTGCGCACTGGTCGCGGCGGCGCGGTCGGCGAACGGGCCCAGCGCGATGCAGCGCGGCGGCTCGGCAGCCACGGGCGGGGTTACGGGTTTTTCCGGCGCTGGGGCCGGTGCAGGCGGTGTTCCCGGCTTGGCAGCGGCAGCAACCGGCGTAGCCTCAGCCACCTGCGGCTTGGCGACCTCCGGCTGAGCCGGCGTAGCTGGTGCAGGCGTGGCAGCCACAGCCGTCTTCGCCGCCGGTTCGCGCTCCATCAACGGCGCGGTCGGGGCGGCAGCACTGGCTTCGGCAGCGGCAGTCGCATCCACACCTCCCGGCACCCAGCGCAACTCGGCCACGCCAGCCGGTTGCGGCGGCGGCGCGGGCGGTTGCGGTGCATCGCGCAGCAGCCACCAGCAGGCGACGCCAAGATTGAGGATGGCCAGTACGACGATCAGGGCACGGGTCAGCATGCGCGGATACTAGCCTGCGGGCTGGTGCACCGCCCAGCGGGCGAGGCCATCCAGCACCAGCGACGGGTGGTAATCGGCGCCGGGCAGCAACGGCATCAGCGCCGGTGCGCCACCACCGTGCACCAGCAGCGACGGTGCCACGCCCAGCAGCGCGTGCGCCTGCTGTGCACTGCGTTCGATCAGCGCCACGGCCGCGCCGTCGCAGCCGGAGGCCAGCGCGTCGGCAGTGTCGTTGGCGAACTCGCTGTAGTCACCACCGGTAGCGGGCAGCTGCACGGCACGGGCGTGCAGCGCTTCGCGCATGGTGGTGGGCGATGCGGAAATGCGCCCGCCGTGATGCTGGCCATTGGCGTCGAGCAGATCAATCGTCAGTGCGGTGCCCACGCCGACCACCAGCACCGGGCGCTGCGCCTTGGCCGCAGCCAGCAGGGCCAGGAAGCGGTCGACGCCGAATTTTTCCGGCTTGGCATAGGCAATGCGCACGCCCGCGCATTCGGCGCTGGTGCGCACGACATGCACGTGCTCGAAGCGGCGCTGCAGCTGGTCCAGCATGGCGCTGGTCAGCGAGGGTGCGGCCACGCTGGCCACGAACGCGGTGGTGCCGCTGGGCAGGCTGTGCGGCGGCTGTCCGGCCATGCCTTCGGCGCCGTGCGCCCAGGCCTGCACGTCGCCGGCGCGGTCACCCTGCAACGGCGCGAACTTGAAGCGCGAGTTGCCCAGGTCGAACAACCAATCGCTCATGCCGCCCTCACGCTGACTTCGCCGGCGTGCAGCAGGCGTTCCTGGCCATCGATGCGCACGCGCAGTGCGCCGTCGTCAGCCAAGCCAAGTGCGGTGCCGTGCTGCCACTGCCCGTCCAGTTCCACGCGCACTTCGCGGCCAGCCAGCATGTCGAATGCGGCGTAGCGCGGCAGGAACGGAGCGAGGCCTTCGCGATCGAATTCTTCCAGCGCCGGCAGCAGGCGCGTCAGCACGGCAGCAACGACCACGTTGCGGTCCACCGGCTTGCCGGCCAGCGTGTCCAGGTCCACCCACGGCTGGGTGATCTGTTCGGCGAACGACGGCGGCATGTGTGTGTTGATGCCGATGCCGATCACCGCGCGTGCCGGGCCGGCGTATTCGCCACCGCCCTCGGCCAGCAGGCCAACCAGCTTGCGACGGCCATCGACGATCAGGTCATTTGGCCACTTCAGCTGGGCCTGGGTGTAGCCCAGATCGTGCAGCGCTTCGGCCACGGCGATGCCCGCCACCAGGCTCAGCCCGGCGAGGCGGCCGAGGCCACCGGAGTACAGGCGCAGCACCGACAGGTAGATATGCGCGGCCAGCGGCGAGGCCCAGGCACGCCCACGACGGCCACGGCCACCGGTCTGGCGTTCGGCCAGCAGGACGCTGACCCCGCGCTGGGGCGCGCTGCAACGCAGCAATTCGGCGTTGGTCGAGTCCACCGTCCAGGCTACCTGCAGGTCGTGCAGCAGCGGCAGAACCCCGGCCGGCAGACCGGCACGGATCGCATCCGGGTCCAGCAGGTCGACCGGGCGGGTCAGGCCATAGCCTTCGCCAGCGCGGCCCTCGACATCCACACCGGCGGCCCTAAGCCCTTGAATACGCTTCCAAATAGCCGCCCGGGTCTGGCCCAGCTCACGGGCCAGGGCGTCGCCGGACAGGCGACCGGCAGCGAGTTTGGCCAGCAATTGGCGATCGTCCACGGCAGCTTCCACGAAGTCAGGAAGGAATTATGCGGGAAAGCCGCCAGCGACGCCCGCCACGCTGGGTTCCGCAGGGGCTTCCAACTGGGCGCCGGGTTCGGGCTAGAATCGGGAACTCACCCTCCCTTAACGTGGATGTCGTCAATGCGCCGTTATGCCCATTGCCTGATCCTGCTGATGATGCCCTTCGCGGCGTCTGCGACAGCAGCGCTGGACGACAGCCGCGGCGCCTGCGTGTCTTCCAACGGTGATGCCGCCTCGCAGCGCGCACCGACCGCAACCACCTCGGCAGCCACCACCAAGCCGGCACCGGTACGCCCGGCCGCCAGCAGCGCCACCAGCACCGGTGGCGGTGGCAGCGACGACGACGTGCTGCAGCGCATCCGCGCACCGAAGTGGCACAGCTACCTGCCGGGAATGTTCCGCTGATCAAGTCGTTGCTGCAGTGGCTGCGGCCTGCGCCGCGGCCGATCGACAATGCACTTTGGGATGACGCCTGCCGCCGCGCGGCCTGGCTGCACGGACTGGACGACGAACGCCGCGCACGCCTGCGCGTGCTGGCCACGCGCTTCCTGCATGAGAAGACCATCACGCCGATCGGCGAGCTGCAGCTGCAGGCCGGCGATGGCGTGCTGCTGGCGGCGCTGTGCTGCCTGCCGTTGCTGGAATTCGGCGAAGTGGGCCTGGAAGGCTGGTCGCAGCTGATCGTCTACCCCGATGCATTCCGCGTACACCGCAGCCACATGGATGCGGCGGGCGTACTGCATGAGTGGGATGACGAACTGATTGGCGAGTCGTGGGACAGCGGTCCGTTGATCCTGTCCTGGGCCGATGTGCAGGCCGACCTGGCGGCGCCGCACGAGGGCTACTGCGTGGCGGTGCACGAGATGGTGCACAAGCTGGATGCGCTGGATGGTGCGATGGACGGCACGCCGCCACTACCGCGCGAATGGCAGCGCGAGTGGGCAGCCACCTTCCAGCGCGCGTACGACGCCTTCTGCGTGCAGGTGGATGCCGGCGAGGAAACGTTGATTGATCCGTATGCGGCCGAGGCGCCGGAAGAGTTCTTCGCGGTGGCCAGCGAGTACCACTTCTCGGCCCCGGATCTGCTGCAGCAGGCGTTGCCGGAGGTGGCCGCGCAGCTGCGGCGGTTCTATGGCGAGCCGCCGAAGATGGTGGATTGATTCATTCGTTCGCCGGGCATGGCCCGGCGCTACCTTGGGTGCACGTCGACCGGTAGCGCCGGGCCATGCCCGGCGGATCAGGTTGCAAGAGGCTTACGGCCCCGGCGGCAGCTGCACTTCGAAGCGGGCGCCGCCGAGTTCACTGGAACGGCCCACGGTCAGCTCGCCGCGGTAGTCCTTGATCAGGTCCTGCACGATCGACAGGCCGATGCCGTGGCCCTGCACGCGCTCGTCGCCACGTACGCCACGCTGCAGCACCTTGCCGATGTCGTCCGGGGCGATGCCCGGGCCATCGTCGTCCACCGCCAGCAGCAGGCCGGCACGGCGTGCGTTCGGTGCCGGCAGCGGCTGCGCGGTCAGCAGCACGCGGCGGTTGGCCCACTTGAAGGCATTCTCCAGCAGGTTGCCCAGCAGTTCCTGCAGGTCACCCGGTTCGCCGTGGAAGCGCGCGGCCGGGTCGATATCGAATTCGCACAGCACGCCCTTCGAGGCGTAGACCTTCTCCAGGCCACGCACGATTTCCTCGGCGTTGGATTCAATCGGCAGCGGCGCGGAGAACAGCTTGTGACCCGACGACGCCGCACGTGCCAGCTGGTAGGAGACAAGGTTGTTCATGCGCTGCAGCTGCACGTCCAGTTCCTCGCGCAGCGCGCCGTCGCCCGCGCCGCTGTCCATCTGCGTGCGCAGCACCGCGATCGGTGTCTTCAGGCTGTGCGCGAGGTCGGCCAGGGTGTTGCGTTGGCGCTCGAGATTCTCGCGCTCGCTTTCAATGAAGGCGTTGATGCTGTCGGTCAGCGGTTCCAGCTCGCGCGGGTGGCGCTCGCTCATGCGCGCGGTCTCGCCACGCTGCACCTTGGTCAGCTCGGTGATCACGCGGCGCAGCGGGCGCAGGCTCCACTGCAGGATGACGGTCTGCAGCAACAGCAGGATCAGGCCGATGCCGCCCAGGTAGAACCACACCCGGCCACGGAACACACGCAGCTGCGCACCCAGCGCGCGTGAGTCTTCCATCACGTAGATGGTGTACGGGAACTCGGTGGCGGGATCGGCGTCGGCGTCCCACACCAGGCCCAGGCCATAGCGGTACACCGAGCCCTGGCTGCCGTCGATCTGGATCATCGGCAACGGGCCTTCGAACACTTCCTGGCGCGGCGCCAGCAGGCCGCCGCCGACGGTGGGCAGCATCGGGCCTTCGGCGGACATCGAATTGCCCTTGCCGTGCGGCATCACCACCTGCAGGTACAGGCCACTGCCGGGTACGTCGAAACGTGAATCCGGCGGCTGCTCGCGGATGTACAACGAGCGGTCGCGGGTGAAGTCGATGCCGGCCGCGTAGGCGGTGGCGTAGTTCTTCAGGCGCTCACGCAGGTTCGCCTTCGCCGTATCGGCGAAGGCGGCATCGAGCGCGTAACCGGCCAGTGCCAGGAACGCGACCAGGCCCACGGACGCGGCGAGCATCTGGCGCGCCTGCAGTGAGCGCGGCCGCCAGCGTCGGAAGAACCACAGACGGCCGGACATCATGGTATCGCCAGGGTGAGCCGGCTCAGCCCTCGTTGCGCGGAATCGCGAAACGGTAGCCGCGTCCGCGCACGGTCTCGATCGGCTTCAGCTCGCCATCCGGGTCCAGCTTCTTGCGCAGGCGGCCGATGAAGACCTCCAGCACGTTCGAGTCGCGGTCGAAGTCCTGCTGGTAGATGTGCTCGGTGAGGTCGGCCTTGGAGACCAGTTCACCGGCATGCATCATCAGGTACTCCAGCACCTTGTACTCGTAGCTGGTGAGGTCGACATTGCTGCCGGCCACACTGACGGTCTGGGCGGCGAGATCCAGCGCAACCGGGCCGCATTCCAGCGTCGGCTTGCTCCAGCCAGCGGCGCGGCGCAGCAGCGCATTGACGCGGGCCAGCAGCTCTTCGACGTGGAACGGCTTGACCAGGTAATCGTCGGCACCCTGCTTCAGGCCCTCGACCTTGTCCTGCCAGCTCGAACGCGCGGTCAGGATCAGCACCGGGAACTTCTTGCCTTCGTCCCGCAGGGCCTTGATCAGCTCCATGCCCGACATCTTGGGCAGGCCGAGGTCGATGATGCCGACATCGAACGGGACTTCGCGCCCCATGTAGAGGCCTTCCTCGCCGTCCTGCGCAGCATCGACGGCAAAGCCTTCGCGCTTGAGCCGGGCTGCCAGGGTCTCACGCAGCGGGGCTTCGTCTTCGACCAGAAGGATACGCATGAACTCTCCCTAGTGTCCTGGGTGTGGCCCGGAGGCCTGTGGGGTACGGGTTGATAGCGACGACTATCCCTGTTCAGGGGTTATCGCCGCGTAGTGATGACATATCCGACCGCGGCGTGCGCGGCTGTGAACGCGACGGCGCAGGGTCGTCCATGTAGCGGACCCGGCCCCGATCGTCCATGTACTTCACCCGGTTGATATCACGACCATCGAACGGCACGCGCTCGGCGCCGAGGATGTGGCCGCCGGTGGTGCGCTGCACGCGGCGCACGGCATCGGACAGCGAACGCTCGTCGCCACGGCCACCGCGCTCACCCCGCTCCATCATCTCCGCCCGCCCCTGGTCGCCGCGCGGCGGCTGTTGCGCCAGCGCCGAAGACAGCGGCGCAGCCGCCAGCACCACGCAGGTGGCCAGGGCAATGCGGCGATGGAAGGGAGCGGAAGACATCAGTGCGATCCTAGCCGAGCACGGCGATTCGTTCAAAAGTCGTAAATCCGGCGCCGGGTTCGAAACCCAGCGTTTTACAAATCTTTTGCAAATTCTTGGTTTACAGCGGTGAATCCGGTCTGAACTTTTCCGGCTTCAACTCCAAGTCGTTCAGCTAAGTGAACATTCGGGACGAATCGCCGCCCCTTGTCAAGTCAGGAATGTGACTGCGGTCACGCTACGGCGCGATCAGATGCACGTTCGGTGACCGCCAGCGCCTGCTCGATCAGGCGCCAATCGGCGCCCGGGCGGTGTGCGCCCTCGCTCAGCACCTGGCGGAATGCGCGGCCGCCGGCCTGGCCGTGGAACAGGCCAAGCACGTGGCGGGTGATGTGCTTCAGCGCCAGGCCTTCGCCCAGCCGCGCTTCCACATAGGGCCGCAGCGCGCGCAGCAGGTCGCCACGGGCCTGCAGCGGGGCGCCGGTATGCAACGCCTCCAGCTGATGCAGCAGATAGGGATCGTGGTAGGCCGCGCGGCCCAGCATCACGCCATCGACGTGCACGGCCTGCGCCTGCACCGCCTCGAGGCTGGCCAGGCCGCCATTGAGCACCACCGGCAGTGCCGGGCGCTCCTGCTTCAAGCGGTAGGCCCAGTCGTATTTGAGCGGGGGAACCTCGCGGTTCTCCTTCGGCGACAGGCCCTTCAGCCACGCGTTGCGCGCGTGCACCACCACCATCGCCGCACCGGCGGCGACCTGGCGGTCGACGAAGGCGGCGAACACGTCGTAGTCGTTGTCCTCGTCCACGCCCAGCCGGCACTTCACCGTCACCGGGATATCAACCGCATTGACCATGGCCGCCACGCACTCGGCCACCAGCGCCGGCTCGCGCATCAGGCAGGCGCCGAAGCGGCCGGCCTGCACACGATCAGACGGGCAGCCGCAGTTGAGGTTGACCTCGTCATAGCCCCACTCGGCAGCGATACGTGCGGCCTGCGCCAGCAGGGCCGGATCACTGCCACCCAACTGCAGCGCCAGCGGCTGCTCGCTGCGGTCGAAGCCGAGCAGGCGCTCGCGGTCGCCGTGGATGACCGCGTTGGCGTGCACCATCTCCGTGTACAGGCGCGCACCCGGCGCCAGCACGCGATGGAACACGCGGCAGTGGCGGTCCGTCCAGTCCATCATCGGGGCAACGGACAGGCGCAGGGAATCGGCGTAACGGGCGGTGGCGGACGTCATCGGGGTGTTGATCGTGGAGACTGGCATTGCCAGTGAGATCAATAGTTTACACCGGGCGGCTGAATGCGCCCGGTCAGCCGCGCGGCGAGCGCCGGTTGGGCCCGGCTCCGGCTGGCGGCCAGGGCGGCCAGGGCGGGCTGGGCGGCGGCGACAGCGGCTCGCAGTATTTTTGAGGGCTGGCGTCTGTTCTGCCCAGAGCACTGCCTAGGTGCTCCGCAGGTGCCATCCATAGTCGGTCTGCTGCCAGTGTGCGTCCTGACCATCTCCGGCCCATGCGAACGTCCATGTCTCGCTCCCGCGTCCGGGAAGATCGTTGGTGATGGCGATCTTCTCGCCGGGCGCACCACTGTGGGGAAGCACGAGGGGGTGGGCGTTCGCCGACAGATATGGATCCTTCCGCCGATCGCAACGATGTCGAACGGTCAGTATCCCTAGCGCCAGAGTTCTTCGATGGGCGTTTTCGCGTGAATCCAGCCATTGGGCAACTGCGATCGCCTCAGCACTCCCCACGCGATACAGCATGGTTCGTTCCACAGCGGCAGAGAGGCGATCCAACGCTGCCAATCCAGGCCACGTCGTCGAACCGAGCGCCAACGCAAAGGCCAGCAGGCACTTGAATGACAGCGAGGGCTTCGACTTCATCGATGCATCTTCCCCTGAAGAACGCAGAATCGCGCGCCTTCAACCTGCTTGGCTCTCGAGGCTTTAGCAATGAGAAGAGTTGCAATTTGTCCCACCATGCCGCGCTCGCCGGGCATGGCCCGGCGCTACCAGCATGCCGTACGCGATCAATGCCGCCCGCGCGCACCACCCACCTGTTCGATCAACGTCTGGCTGGCCGCATTGAGCCCCACCACCGTCACCTCCGCACCATGCGCGGCCAGCTTTTCCTGCGCCCGCTCCAGCGCGGCCACGGCAGTCAGGTCCCACAGGTGCGCATCGCGCAGATCAATCAGCACCTTCGGCGCCACGTGCTGGTAATCGAACGCCGCACCCAGCTGCCCTGCCGAGGCAAAGAACACCTGCCCGCGCACGCGGTAGACCTGCGTATCACCGGCATCGTCGCGCTGCACATCCAGCATGCGACCAACCTTTCGCGCGAAGAACAGGGCCGATAGCAGCACACCGCTGAGCACGCCCTTGGCCAGGTCGTGGGTGGCTACGGTGACCACCACGGTCAGCAGCATCACTGCTGACGAACTGCGCGGATGCGTGCGCAGGTCGCGCAGCGAGCGCCAGCTGAAGGTGCCAATGCTGACCATGATCATCACCGCCACCAGCGCCGCCATCGGGATCTGCCGCACCAGTTCGCTGCCGTACACCACCAGTATCAGCAGGAACACGCCGGCCACCAGGCAGGACAGGCGGCCGCGGCCACCGGAGGTCACGTTGATCACCGACTGGCCGATCATCGCGCAGCCGGCCATGCCGCCGAGGAAGCCGGTGACCGTATTCGCCACGCCCTGGCCGACGCATTCGCGGTTGCGCTCGCTGGGCGTTTCGGTGATGTCCTCGACGATCTGCAAGGTCATCATCGATTCAAGCAGGCCGACCACGGCCAGTGTGGCCGACACCGGCAGCAGAATGCGCAGCGTCTCCCAGGTGAGCGGCACATCGGGCAGCAGGAAATGCGGCAGGCTGTCGGGCAGCTGGCCCATGTCGCCGACGCTGCGTACGTCTACGCCGAAGCCG
This sequence comes from Stenotrophomonas sp. 1L-E-5-B-C3, assembly GCF_057292075.1. Classification (NCBI taxonomy): domain Bacteria; kingdom Pseudomonadati; phylum Pseudomonadota; class Gammaproteobacteria; order Lysobacterales; family Lysobacteraceae; genus Stenotrophomonas; species Stenotrophomonas sp. 1L-E-5-B-C3. The sequence continues at coordinate 214,442 of NZ_JBXAWS010000007.1, read as the reverse complement.
ATCACCACGGCGGTCAGCACCACAATGGCCACCAGTGGCGACGGCACCGCGCGGGTAATGCGCGGCAGCAGGTAGATGATCGCCAGCGCGGCGGCGCACAGCACGTAGACCGTAGGGCCGCGACCGATCAGCTCGGGCATCTGTGCCAGGAAGATCAGGATCGCCAGCGCGTTGACGAAACCGGTGATGACCGAGCGCGAGACGAAGCGCATCAACGAGCCGAGCTTGAACACACCGGCCAGCACCTGCAGCAGGCCGGCCAGGATGCTGGCGGCGAACAGGTACTGCAGGCCGTGGTCCTTGACCAGGTCGACCATCACCAGCGCCATCGCACCGGTGGCTGCGGAGATCATGCCGGGGCGGCCGCCAGCGATGGCGGTGATGACGGCAATCGAGAACGCGGCGTACAGGCCGACCTTGGGGTCGACGCCGGCGATGAGCGAGAACGCGATGGCCTCGGGAATCAGGGCCAGGGCGACGACGATGCCGGACAGCAGGTCGCCACGGATGTTGCCAAGCCATTGCTGGCGCAGGGGGTAGGACGTTTGCATGGGAAAGCTCCGCGCGCAGGCGGGCGTGGCCGCATGGCGCTGCAGTGGAAAGACACGGGTTCCTGAGCCGGGAAGGCCGGCTGCCGATGTGCGGCAAGGGTCAGGGTGGCGTGATCACTGCAGGCGGACGTCGGTACGTGGGAGGCGCGCAGTCTACGGGAAGCGGCCCTACGGGGGTAGAGCGGTTGGCCGGCGAAGGCAGCGAAACGCAGCGGAGCATGGCTCCGCTCTACAATCACAGCATGGCCGCCGACCACACGCACTTCTTCGACCCCGCCACCGAACAGGGCGTTCTGCGCCTGTCGATCGCCGGCGCACTGCTGCTGGCCGCTGCGGCCGTGGTGTTCGGCCTGCTGGCCAATTCCTCACTGATCATCTTCGACGGCATCTATGGTCTGATCGACGTGGTGATGACCTGGCTGTCGCTGTTGGTCGCGCGGCTGATCGCGCTGTCCACGCAGACCGATGCGCTGCAGTCGCGGCTCAACCAGCGCTTCACCATGGGCTTCTGGCACCTGGAACCCATCGTACTGGGGGTGAGCGGCACGCTGATGATCGGCGCGGCGCTGTATGCGCTGGTCAATGCGGTGGATGCGTTGATGTCCGGTGGTCGCCACATCGCGCTGGGCCCGGCGATCATCTTCGCCGGCCTGTCACTGGTGGCCGAGAGCGCGCTGGGCTGGTTCGTGCTGCGCGCCAACCGCCGCATCGGTTCGGAATTCATCGCGCTGGATGCCAAGAACTGGGTGGTCGCCGCCAGCATGTCCGCCTGCTACATGGTCGCCTTCCTCGGCGGCGTGCTGGTGCAGGGCACCTCGTGGGCCTGGGTGGGGCCCTATATCGACCCGGCCATCCTCGCCTTCGTCTGCGTGCTGGTGATGATCGCCCCGCTCGGCACCGTGCGCCGGGCGCTGGCCGGCATCCTGCTGGTCACCCCGCCGGAACTGCAGGCCCATGTGGATGCAGCGGCACGCGGGATCGTGGCCAAGCACGGCTTCGTCGAGCACCGCAGCTACGTGGCCCAGGTGGGGCGTGGCGAGCAGATCGAGCTGTTCTTCGTGGTGCCGGAAAACGACCCGCCGCGGCCTCTGGTGGAATGGGACCAGCTGCGCGACGAGATCGGCGATGCGCTGGGCGAGGCCTCGCCGGATCGCTGGCTGACCATCATGTTCACCACCGACCGCGAGTGGACGATCTAGGCCAGCAGGACGATCGATCAAGTTTTTCGTACGCATTGCAACCCAACGTACGCGAAAACCGGGCAAAGTAGGCTCCAACGCAACACCCACCCACCGACCAGGAGCATCCCGATGTCCATCGAAAAGGTTCTGTACACCGCCCAGGCCACCTCCACCGGCGGCCGTGAAGGCCGTTCCGTCTCTTCCGACAACGTGCTGGACATCCAGCTGTCGACCCCGCGCGAGCTGGGCGGCGCCGGCGGCCCGGGCACCAACCCGGAACAGCTGTTCGCCGCCGGCTACTCGGCCTGCTTCCTGGGCGCGCTGAAGTTCGTCGCCGGCCAGGCCAAGGTCGCGCTGCCGGCAGAGACCACCGTCACCGGCAAGGTCGGCATCGGCCAGATCCCGACCGGTTTCGGCATCGAAGCCGAGCTGACCATCAACGTGCCGGGCGTGCCGCGCGAGCAGGTGGAAGACCTGGTGCAGAAGGCGCACATCGTGTGCCCGTACTCGAATGCCACGCGCGGCAACATCGACGTGACGCTGATCGTTGCCTGATGCGGCCGGGGTCAGAGCCCTTTCGCGTTGCGAAAGGGATCCGACCCCAAAAAAATGGGCGGATGCCGGTCGAAACCATGCATCCGCCCATCCCACCCCGGGTGGGCCCCGGCACGTGGCCGGGGACGCATTCGCTTACTTCTCGCTCGTAATGAGCTGCACGACGCTGGAGAAATCCAGCTTGCCGCGGCCGGCCTGATGGTTCATTGAATACAGGTTGCGCGCCACTTCGCCCAGCGGGATCGAGGCGCCGACACTCATCGCCGCTTCCACCGCCAGACCCATGTCCTTGAGCATCAGATCACTGCCGAAGCCGCCGCTGTAGCCGCGCGAGGCCGGCGCATTTTCCAGCACGCCCGGCCACGGGTTGCACACTTCGGTGGCCCAGCTGCGGCCGGTGCTGACCGCCATCATCTGCGACAGCACCTTCGGGTCCAGCCCATGCGCCACGCCAAGGGCGATGGCCTCGCCGGTGACGGCCATGATCACGCCCAGCGCCATGTTGTTGCACAGCTTGGCGACCTGGCCGGCACCACTGGCGCCCACGTGGAAGATGTTCTTGCCCATCGCCTGCAGCACCGGGCGCGCGCGTTCCAGCGCGTCCTCCTCACCACCGACGATGAAGGTCAGGGTGCCGGCCTGGGCACCGGCGGTACCGCCGGACACCGGTGCGTCGATCATCTGCAGGCCACGTGCGGCAGCGGCTTCAGAGACCTTGCGGGCGCTGGCCGGTGCGATCGTGCTGCAGTCGATGACCAGTGCGCCGGCCGGAATCGCGGCAAGAATGCCGTCATCGCCCAGGTACACGCCTTCGACGTGGCGGCTGGCCGGCAGCATCGAGATCACCACCTCGGCATCGGCCAGGGTTTCGCGCGCCGATGCGGCCGCGCTGGCGCCGGCATCGACGGCGGCCTGCACCGCGGCCGGGACCAGATCGAACACGCGCACGGTATGGCCGTTCTTGACCAGATTGGCGGCCATCGGGCCACCCATGTTGCCCAACCCGATGAATGCAATGCGGCTCATGCAAGGCTCCTTTCAACAAGGGGAGTGCCCAGGTCGGCCAGCGGATGCGCGGCATCGGCCCAGGGGGAAGCGAAGAAGGTGTCGGCCCACGCGCCGGTGGCCTCGGCCAGGGTGGCCGGGTTCCACTGCGGATTGCGATCCTTGTCGATCAGCAGCGCGCGGATGCCTTCGGCGAAATCACCGTGGGCGGCGCAATGCAGGGCGACGATGTACTCCAGGCGGTAGATCGCGGCCAGGTCCTGGCCGGCACTGCGGCGCTGCAGTTCGTACGACAGCCGTGCCGAACCGGGTGCGCCGGCGGCGAGGGTCTTCTGTGCCGCCTGCAGCCAGGCGTCGTCGGTCTGCAGGCCGGCAATGCGCGCAACGATCGCTTCAAGGTCATCGCCTTCGCACAGCGCATCGACCCGCGCCGCATTGGCCAGCAACGGGCCGGTGGCGGCGTCGCTGGCATGCGACTGCAGCAGATGGCTGAGGCGTTCGTGGTTGTGTGCGGCGTTGCTGGACCACGCGACCTGCAGCAGCGCATCGAACACCGCGCTGCGGCGTTCTTCGGCTACATGCACGTCGGCCAGGCCGGCGTAGATGGCGTCGCCCGGGTTCAGCAGCGCGCCGGTCAGGGCCAGGAACAGGCCGCCCTTGCCCGGTACGCGCGGCAGCAGCCAGCTGCCACCCACATCGGGGAAAAGGCCGACGGTGATTTCCGGGAAGGCCAGCTTGGAGCGCTCGCTGACCACGCGGTGGCTGGCGCCGGACATCAGGCCGATGCCGCCGCCCATCACGATGCCGTGGCCCCAGCACAGGATCGGCTTGGCGTAGGTGTGGATGAGGTAATCGACGCGGTATTCAACGTCGAAGAACTCGGCGGCGTAGTCGTTCTCGCGGATGTCGCTGCGGCCGGCCTCGCGGAAGGCGGCCATGCTCTGGTACAGGCTGTGCAGGTCTCCGCCGGCGCAGAACGCCTTTTCACCGGCGCCCTGCAGCACCACCATGGCGATGCCATCGTCGTCGGCCCAGGCATTCAACTGCTTCAGCAGCAGGTGCGCCATCGGCAGCGAGAAGCCGTTGAGCGTACGCGGCGCGTTGAGCGTGGCGATGCCGATGCGCGTGCCGTTGCCGGCTGCGCGCTCTTCGAACAGCACCGGTGCGTCATCGGCAGCAGTGTCGGTGCTCATGCGTTCTTCCACTGCGCGGCGCGCTTTTCCAGGAAGGCGCTCACACCCTCGACCTGGTCGGCGGTGTCGAACAGGTCGACGAAGGCTTCGCGCTCGGCCACCAGCGCCGAGGCGTGGGTGCCGGTGCGGGTGGACTGCACCAGGGTCTTGCAGGCGGCGATGCTGGTCGGGCTCTGCTTGCCGGCCTTGGCCGCCCATTCCAGCGCCAGTGCCTTGGCTTCGCCCTTGCCGACCTTTTCTTCGGCCAGGCCAATCCGCAGTGCGGTCTCGGCGTTGATGCGCTCGCCCAGCAGGATCATGCGCTTGGCCCAGCCCTCGCCCACCAGGCGCGGCAGGTTCTGGGTGCCACCGGCGCACGGTAGCAGGCCAACGGTGGCCTCCGGCAGCGCCACCTGGGCGTGCTCTTCGATGATGCGCAGGTCGCAGGCCAGCGCGCATTCCAGGCCACCGCCCATGGCGTAGCCGTTGATCGCAGCGATCGACACGCCACGGAAGGCGGACAGCGCTTCGAAGGCTTCGCCGAAACGGCGTGCGGCTTCGCGTGCGGCGGCCTTGTCGCCCGAGGCGAACTGGTTGAGGTCGGCACCGGCGGAGAAGAACTTCTCGCCGTCGCCAGTGATCATCAGCGCGTAGATGTCGCGGTCTGCGTTGAGCGCGCCCACCAGGTCGCGCAGCGCTGACAGGCTGTGCACGGTCCAGGTATGCGCCGGCGGGTTGTGCAGGGTGATGACCGCGGTGTGGCCATCGGCCTCGACCTTCAGGCCCACGTGTTCCTGGGTACGCCAATCCTTCATCGCAGTTCCTCTTCGGTGTTGAGCAGGTGACGGGCAACGATCACCCGCATGATCTCGTTGGTGCCTTCCAGGATCTGGTGCACGCGCGAATCGCGCAGCAGGCGTTCGATCGGGTATTCGCGGATGTAGCCGTAGCCACCGTGGATCTGCAGTGCTTCGTTGCAGATGTTGAAGCCAGCATCGGTGGCGAAGCGCTTGGCCATCGCGCACCACACGTTGGCATCGCTGGCGCCGGCATCGAGCTTGCGCGCGGCGGTGTGCACCATCTGCCGTGCGGCCACCAGTTCGATGGCCATGTCGGCCAGCTTGAACTGCAGCGCCTGGAATTCGGACAGGGTCTTGCCAAACTGACGGCGCTCGCCCATGTAGCGGCGTGCGGCATCCAGCGCCCCCTGCGCAGCGCCCAGCGAGCAGGCGGCGATGTTGATGCGGCCGCCATCGAGCCCCTTCATCGCCAGCTTGAAGCCGCCGCCTTCCTCTCCCAGAAGGTGGCTGACCGGCACGCGGACGTTCTCGAAGGTGATGCCGCGGGTGGGCTGGCTGTTCCAGCCCATCTTCTCTTCCTTGCGGCCGAAGCTGATGCCCGGCAGGTCGGCCGGCACCGCGATCGCGCTGACACCACCGGCACCGGCACCACCGGTACGCGCCATCACCACCAGCAGTTCGGTGGCACCGGCGCCGGAAATGAAGGCCTTGGAGCCGTTCAGCACATAGAAGTCACCGTCGCGCACGGCGGTGGTCTTCAACGAGGCCGCATCGGAACCTGCACCCGGTTCGGTCAGGCAGTACGAGGCCAGCTTGCTGCCCGAGGACAGATCGGTTCCCCACGCGTCGCGCAGCGCCGGCTGGCCCCACTTGGACACCATCCACGACGCCATGTTGTGGATGCTGATGTACGCCGCGGTCGACGGATCGACGTTGGCGAGCTCCTCGATGACGACGGCGGCGTCCAGTCGGCTCAGGCCGCTGCCGCCCACTTCCGGGTCCATGTACAGACCGCAGAAGCCCAGTTCACCGGCCTTGGCGATCGCCTCGCGCGGAAAGATGCCCTCCGCATCCCATCGCGCGGCGTGCGGCGCCAGTTCGGCCTGTGCGAAGTCGCGCGCCGCCTCGCGGTACGCCTGCTGCGCTTCTTCCAGTTCCGTCGTCATCGAGTGGCTCATGGCTGCTCCTGCCGTTACTTCAGGCTGATCGTGGTGTTGACGCCATGGCTGAGCGTCTCGTCATCGAACCAGCGCGCGGTGACCGTCTTGGTCTGGGTGTAGAACAGCACCACCTGCTTGCCGTACGGGCCCAGGTCGCCCAGCTTGGACGCGCGCGAACCGGTGAACGAGAACAGCGGCACCGGCACCGGAATCGGCACGTTGATGCCGACCTGGCCGACGTCGATGTCTTCCTGGAACTTGCGCGCGGCGGCGCCGGACTGGGTGAACAGTGCGGTGCCGTTGCCGTTCGGGTTGCTGTTGACCATCGCGATGGCCTCTTCCAGCGTCTCTGCTTCGAGGATGACCAGCACCGGCCCGAAGATTTCTTCCTGGTAGATGCGCATGTCGGTGGTGACACCGGCAAAGATGGTCGGGCCAACGAAGTTGCCCTTCTCGAAACCATCGACCTGCGGCTTGCGGCCATCGAGCACCAGCTTGGCGCCCTGCTCCACACCCGAGGCGATCAGGCCTTCCACGCGCTCGCGGGCGCTGCAGGAAATGACCGGACCGACGTCGGTGCCGGCGACGGTGCCGCCGCTGACCTTCAGGGTCTTGGCCTTGGTGACCAGGTCCTGCACCCAGTTGCGTGCTTCACCGACCAGCACCAGCGTGGAGGCGGCCATGCAGCGCTGGCCCGCGGCACCGAAGGCGGCACCGACCATCGCGTTGAGGGTCTGTTCCTTGTTGGCGTCCGGCAGCACCACGGCGTGGTTCTTGGCACCCATCATGCACTGCACGCGCTTGCCGGCCAGCGAGGCGCGGTTGTAGACGTGGGTGCCGACGCGGGTGGAACCGACGAACGACACGGCCTTGATGTCCGGGTGGTCGCAGATCGCGTTGACCACTTCCTCGCCGCCGTGGACGACGTTCAGCACGCCCTTCGGGATGCCTGCTTCCAGAGCAAGCTCGACCAGGCGCATGGTGACCATCGGGTCCTGCTCGGACGGCTTGAGGATGAAGGTGTTGCCGGTGGCAATGGCCATCGGGAACATCCACAACGGGATCATCGCCGGGAAGTTGAACGGGGTGATGCCGGCGCACACGCCCAGCGGCTGCATGATCGAGTAGGTATCGACGCCGGTGGCCACGTTGTTGGCCAGCTCGCCCAGCTGCAGGTTGCCGATGGCGGCAGCGTGCTCGACCACTTCCAGGCCGCGGAACACATCGCCTTCGGCGTCGGGCAGGGTCTTGCCCTGCTCGGCGGTGAGGATGTGCGCCAGCTCGCTCATGTTCTCGCGGATCAGCTGCTGGTACTTCAGGAAGATGCGCGCGCGGGTGCCGATCGGGGTCTTGCGCCAGGTCTTGAAGGCTTCCTTGGCGGCGGCGACGGCGGCGTCCACTTCGCCGGTGGTGGCGAACGGCACCTTGGCCAGCACGTCCTGGGTGGCCGGATTGATCACGTCCTGCCAGTGGGAAGTAGCCGATTCAACGAACTGGCCATCGATCAGCATGCGGATACGGGGCGCTGCAACAGTCATGACGACAATCCCACGGGGTGCGAAAGATGCTTGGCATTATTCACAGCAGCCACCTCGATTTCCGGGCTGAATCCGCTTAATCTGGCCAACACGCCAGACGATTCATGTTAATTCTGTGAATTATTCAGCCACCCAGCGGCAACTCGGCCTTCGCCTGCTGCGGCTGCGCGAACAGCGCGGCTACAGCCAGGCGGCCCTGGCGCAGGCGCTGGGGCTGTCGGCCAGCTACCTGAACCAGATCGAGCGCAACAAGCGTCCACTCACGCCGGCCGTGCAGAAGAAGCTGGGCGAGGTGTTGGGCGATGTTTCCGCCCTGTTCGACGACGATGAGCCCGCCGCGCTGCAGGAAGCGCTGGGCGAGACCCTGCGCGACCTGGGCCTGGCCGAGGTCAGCGCCACGGAGCTGCGCGCGCTGGCCGGCAACCTGCCGCAGGTCAGCCGCGCGCTGCTGGACCTGCACCGCCGCCACCTGGCGCTGCGCGAGCATGCCGCCGCACTGGAGTTCCAGCTGGGTGAGCCCGGCGCCGGCAGCACCTTGCCCGCTGGCGACCAGGTACGCGAGTTCTTCAACCGCATGCACAACCACATCCCCGAGCTGGATGAGTTGGCCGAGCAGCTGTTCGCCGAGTGGGGGCTGTCACCGGGGCATGTGGCACCACGGCTGCGCCAGCTGCTGGCCGACCGCCATGGCGTGCTGGTGGAGGTGGCCGCACTGCAGGCCGGGCGCGAAAAGCGCCAGTACGACGCCGGTGCGCGGCGGCTGTGGCTGCCCGATTATCTGGAGCCTGGCCAGCAGGCATTCCAGATGGCCGCCGAGCTGGCACTGCACGGCTACCTGCCGCAGATCGATGCGGTGGTGGCGCGTGCCGGCTTCACCGATGACGCGCGCATCGCGCAGGCACGGATCGGTCTTTCCAACTATTTCGCCGGCGCGCTGGTGATGCCGTACATGCGCTTCCTGCGTGCGGCCGAAGCCAGCAGCTACGACATCGAACTGCTGGCGCATCAGTTCGGCGTCGGCTTCGAAGCGGTCTGCCACCGGCTGAGCACGCTGGCACGGCGCAGCGCACCCGGCCTGCCGTTTTTCTTCATCCGGGTGGACCGCGCCGGCAACGTATCCAAGCGCCACTCCGCCACCGATTTCCACTTCTCGCAGGTGGGTGGCTCGTGCCCGCTGTGGATCGTCTACGAGGCGTTCAACCAGCCGGGGCGCATCCTGACGCAGACCGCGCGCATGCCCGATGGCCGCCGCCATTTCTGGCTGGCGCGGCAGGTCAGCAGCGGGCCGGTGGGCCATGGCCAGCCGCGCAAGACGTTCGCGGTGGCGCTGGGCTGCGATCTGCAGCACGCCGAGCGGCTGGTGTATTCACTGGGGCTGGATGTGCAGAGCCCGGGTAATTCGGTGTCGATCGGACCGGGGTGCCGGGTGTGCCCGCGCGAGGACTGCATGCAGCGCGCGTTCGCGCAGTTGCCGGGGAGGTAGGGGTGGTTCGGCAGGGCTGCGCCCTGCACCTGCAGAGGCCGAAGCAACGGCAACAGCAACGGCAAAAGCTGGCATTCCGTGGGATGGCGGGGTGATGTCGGATTGCGGGGACGCCGTGAACCCGTCCCTGGGGGCTTGGCCGCGGCATCCATGCCGCGGACACCCCGCAATCCGACACCACCCCGCCTTCGACAGTTTCCTGCTGCTGTTGGTGGGTGCTGACTGTTGGTGGGTGCTGACCGTTGGTGGGTGCTGACCGTTGGTGGGTGCTGACCGTTGGTCGGCACGCTGCTCTTGGTGGGTGTCGACCTTGGTCGACACGGTAGATCCACGCATGGCGTGGATCTACTAAACCTTTCGTGCGTAGGCTGCATCCCATTGCAATGCCCGCCCTGGAGACACCCCATGTCATTACTGCGCTCTTGTCTGGCCCTGCTGCTCGCTGCCTTTGCTGCGCCGGCGTGGGCGACCTTTTCCATTGCGGCCTGCAATGAGGCCGGCGACTGCGGTGTGGCGGTGGCTACGCACAACCTGGCGGTCGGCGGCGTGGGTGTGCCGTGGGCACAGGCGAAGGTGGGCGCGGTCGCCAGCCAGTTCGAGACCAACCCGACCTATGGCTCCAAAGGCCTTGAGCTGTTGGCCAAAGGCCGCACGCCTTCGCAGGTGCTGAAGCAGCTGTTGGATGAAGACGGCAACTTCGATGGCACCACGCTTGCCGAGCGCCAAGTGGGACTGGTCAGCGCACGCGGCGGCAATGCGCAGTACACCGGCGCTACTGCGCAGCAGGCGGATTGGGCCGGTGCGCAGGGCGAGGGCATGCTGAGTTTGCAAGGCAATGGCCTGGCCGGGCCCGAGGTGCTGGCGGCGATGCAACGCGTCTTCGCCGCCTCACGTGGGCCGCTGGCCGCACGCCTGCTTGCGGCGCTGGAAGCCGGTCAGGCAGCGGGTGGTCAACGCAGCGGGCAGTGGTCGGCGGCGCTGCTGGTGCGTACGCCCGGTGGCGACTGGCAGGACACCGACCTGCGCGTGGACGCCGACCCGCGTGCGGTGGCGAGGCTGCGCGAGCTGTACGACATGCGCCTGTCGAACGAAGCGATCATCCACGCCGAGGAGCGTTGGGAGAAGGGTGATGTGGCAGGTGCGCGCGCGGCGCTGGCAACGTCGTTGTCGCTGGCACACGGCTGGGACCGCACCTGGGCGCGCGCCGCACGATTGGCGATGCGACAGGGCGATACCGCGCTGGCGCGCGAGTATCTGGCAGGACTGCGTGCGCTCAATCCGGGCTGGGTGAAGCAGGAACTGGCGCTGCCGTTGTATGCGCCGTTGCAGGGTGATGCGGTGGTGGCGCCGTGGCGATAGACGGTAGCGCCGGGCCATGCCCAGCGAGCGCAGCGATGGAAAAAGCCGCCGGGCATGGCCCGGCGCTACCGGACAGCGATCAATAGATCGGCGTCACCTTCATCTGCGGCAGCGGACGCGGTGCACCGTCGGTGAGGTCCGGGCCCAGGTCGTCCCAGCTGCGTCCCTGCTCGACCATCAGCCCCCACAACTGCTGCGAGGCCAACCGCTTGTCTTCCGAGCCCAGCTTGTACGACGGCGGCGTCGGCTGGCCACTGGCAACCATCGCGTATGCCGCGCGATAAGCCAGCACCTGCTGTGCCGGGTCATCGGTACGCGCCACTTCCAGCGTGTAGCGCTGGTAGGCGGAGGCCAGGTTGCGCCATCGGATCCAGTAGTGGTTCTCGAACGAGAACGAACAGAAGCGCGCACCGGCCAGGCTGCCCTTGTCGGCGATGCGGGTCAGCACGTCCTGCGGCATGTCCAGGTTCATGCCGCCCTCGTCGCCCTGCAGGCTGACGTGCACGATGCGGTCGCGGTAGCCCGGTGCACGCGCCTGCAGCAGGTCGCGCCAGTTCTGCATGGTCGCCACCACCGCGAACAGGAAACGGCCCAGCTCCGCAGCGGCCAGCGGTGTGGCGATCGACTGGTAGGTACGCTGCCAGCCGTGGCGGTTCTCGGTGGGCAGGAACACCGCGTGTTCCAGCGCCTGGCGGCCACTGCTACCGTGGCTCACGTCTTCGGCGTGCTGCGGGTAGACCAGATTGATGGCGAAGGTCGGCCAGCGCGGCAACGCGGCATCGAACAGGTGGATCGGGAAGTTGCTGCTGATGCCACCATCGGAGAACCAGCAGATGCGAAATGCGGTGATCACCGGGCCACAGGTCTGCCCGGCACTGGTCAGCCCTTCCATGCTGTCGGCCACATTGTGTTCCTGGTCGGCCGCAGGCGCGGTCGGTTCGCAGCGGCGTTCGCGGCGCGAGGGCTCATGCAACGGCACCGCGCTGATCAGCAACGGGAAGCTCAGGCTCATGCGCGTGGCCACCAGCACTGGCAGCTTCGGGCCCTGCGGCAGGTGGTAGTACTGCCGCCCGTCCACCTCCAGCGGTGGGCCGGCCTGCGTCACCAGCCATTGCACCACGCCGGCCGGGAACAGCTGCTCGAACTCCTCGCGCAGGAACCAGAACTGCGCGCCGCCGAGCGGCAAGGTGCGTGGCTCGTTGTGCGACACACAGGTGGTGATCATCTGCAGGCTGATCGCATGCGGGCTGTCCGGCTCGCCGGCATAGCGCGGCGCATCGTGCAGGTCGGCGAACGTGAGCGGTGCATCCAGCGGCTTGCCGGACAGCTGCTGCAGGCACTCGTGCAACCATTCGGTCAATGCCGGTCTGCGCGCGTCGCGGCCCAGGCCGCTGCACAGGCCCAACAGGTTGCGCCGCGCCACCCGGGCCACGCGCAGCGCGGCACCGGCCACGCCGGCACCATAGGCGCACAGCAGCGACGGCAGCAGCGTGGCGGCCACGCCGCTCCAACCGCCGCCCCACCAGCCCAGGCCGAGCAGCAGCGCCAGCGATACCAGCACTTCCAGCGGTGCAATCTCGAACACCGCAACGGCCAGGCACAGCAACTTGTGCGGCAGGCGGGCATTGCCGGTCAGCACCACCAGCAGCCGATACGCTGCACGAGCGCCTCGCGCCGGCTGGAACAGGCTGTAGATGAAGCCACGCCGCGACAGCTGCGCCGACACCGCCGACAGCCCGCTGTAGCCTGCGTCGCCGGACAGGTGCTCACCCGCCTGCTGGCGGCGATCACCGCATGCCGCTGCCGCTGCCACCGCCGCGGCGATGGCGCCGGCCGAGGTGCCGCCGATGCTCTTGAAGCGATATTCGCGGGCCAGCGCCAGTACCGCATTGGGGTACACGATGCCGCTGGTGATGCCGCCTTTCATGACCAGATCGCAGTACTTCGCCGCCACGAGCCACCTCCCGTCTGTCGGTGCCCAGTATCGCAAGAGGCGCTCTCACAGCCTGAGAAACCAGCCACAGCCCTGCACTTTCATTGGCCCTTGACCATTGCCCTCGACGCGTCCACCGTTGGCACGCCGAAGGTATCCCTGCCGTGGCGTTGATGGCGGCAGGAATTTAAACGGGAATCCGGTGAAGGCGCCTCGCGCGCCCATTCCGGAGCTGCCCCGCAGCGGTGAATGGAAACGAATCCTGCCAACAGCACTGGGCTCACGCCTGGGAAGCGGCGGGTAGTAGGTGGGCTGCGGCCCGTGTCCATCAGCCCGAATACCGGCCCCGGCCGGGGGACACGACCGTCCCCTGACTCGACCTGGAATCTCCGCGGGGAGGTTGCCGGGGCCGTCGTTGTCCTGCGCCTGCAGGCGGTGCGGCCGCGTGCGTCCTGTTCACGGTTTCCGGCCAGACCTGTTCACCCACGCGCTGATGCATGGGCCACCGCCGTTGCCGGCGGTCCATGCGGTACCTGACGATGACCGAGCTCCAACGCCCCACCCTGTCCCTGCCCGAAAACGGCCAGCGCCTGCTGCTGCACTCGTGCTGCGCACCCTGCTCCGGCGAAGTGATGGAGGCGATCACCGCCTCCGGGATCGACTACGCGATCTTCTTCTACAACCCCAACATCCACCCGGTGAAGGAGTACGAGCTGCGCAAGCAGGAGAATATCCGCTTCGCCGAACAGCACAACATTCCCTTCATCGACTGCGATTACGACACGGACAACTGGTTCAGCCGTGCACGCGGCATGGAGAACGAGCCCGAGCGTGGTATCCGCTGCACGATGTGCTTCGACATGCGTTTCGAGCGCACCGCCTTGTATGCGCACGAGCATGGCTACGACACCATCAGTTCGTCGCTGGGCATTTCGCGCTGGAAGAACATGGCGCAGATCAACGACTGTGGCATCCGCGCCGCATCCCGCTATGAAGGCCTGCAGTACTGGGACTACAACTGGCGCAAGGGCGGCGGCGCCAGCCGCATGGTCGAGATCAGCAAGCGCGAGCAGTTCTATCAGCAGGAATACTGCGGCTGCGTGTACTCGCTGCGCGATGCCAACCGCCACCGCCGCGAGAACGGCCGCGAACGGATCAAGATCGGCCTGCTGTACTACGGGCAGGACGCTGAGACGCCGCAGGGCGATTGACGTGTGCGCATGGGGCGGCCACGCTGGTCGCCCCTTTCGTTGTACCGGATCTGCCATGACCGCCCTGCCCGCCGATGTCGCCCTGCTGGTGATCGACCTGCAGCCGGACTTCATGCCCGGTGGCACACTGGCCTGCGACCAGGGCGATGCGTTGGTAGCACCGATTGCCGAACTGCTGGCGCAGCGCCGCTACCGCACCGTGGTGGCGACCCAGGACTGGCACCCGGCCGACCATGCCTCGTTCGCCAGCCAGCACCCCGGCCGACGGCCCTTCGAGACCATCCTGCTGCACGCGCAGCCGCAGACCCTGTGGCCGGACCACTGCGTGCAGGGCAGCGCCGGTGCCGCCCTGCATCCCGGCGTGGACTGGACCGTGGCCGACTTGATCCTGCGCAAGGGCACCCGCCAGCAAGTGGATTCATACAGTGCCTTCCGCGAGAACCACGGGCCCGACGGTACCCGCCCCGCCACCGGCCTGGCCGGTTGGCTGCACGAGCGTGGCATCCGCGAGGTGCACGTGTGCGGCCTGGCCCGCGACTACTGCGTGCTGTGGAGCGCGCAGGACGCGGTGAAGTCCGGCTTCCGGGTGAGATTCCTGTGGGAGCTGACCAAGCCGGTAACCGACGCCAACGACGCGATGGTGCGCGAGGCGCTTGGCAAGGCGGGGATCGCGATCGCCTGACCCACAACCGCCGGGCACGGCCCGGCGCTACCGGTAATCCGACCCGAAACGGTAGTGCCGGCCGCTGGCCGGCAACCCCGGGATCTCTGCTGTTGCCGGCCAGCGGCCGGCACTACCGGAACACGACCGTACGGTGCCCGTTGAGCAGGATGCGGTGTTCCACATGGCGGCGCACGGCGCGTGCCAGCACCAGCGATTCGGTATCGCTGCCCAGCCGCACCAGTTCGCGCGGAACCATCGCGTGGTCCACGCGGGCCACGTCCTGTTCGATGATCGGACCTTCGTCCAGATCCTCGGTGACGTAGTGCGCGGTGGCACCGATGATCTTGACCCCGCGTGCGTGCGCCTGATGATACGGCTGCGCGCCCTTGAAGCTGGGCAGGAAGCTGTGGTGGATGTTGATCGCACGGCCGGCCAGGGCGCGGCACAACGTGGGTGACAGGATCTGCATGTAGCGCGCCAGTACCACCAGGTCGATGCGTTCGCGTTCGACCAGGTCGATGATCTGCTGTTCCTGCACCGCACGCGTATCGGCGGTCACCGGCAGGGGGTGGAACGGCACCTGGTAGGACGCGGCCAGCGCTGCGAAATCGGCGTGGTTGGACGCCACCGCCGCGATGTCGACCTTCAGCTGGCCGCTGTGGGCGCGGAACAGCAGGTCATTGAGGCAGTGTCCTTGCTTGCTGACCAGCACCAGCAGGCGCGCGCGGCGGCGGCCATCGTGCAGCTGCCAGTCCATGCCGAAGCCGGCGGCGAGCGTAGCCATGGCCGCATGCACGGTCTCCAGCGGCAGACCAGCATCGCGGTCGAAATGCACGCGCAGGAAGAAGCGGCCGCTTTCCTCGTCGCCGAACTGCTGGGCGTCGAGGATGTTGCAGCCGTGGTCGAACAGCAGGCCGGACACGCGGTAGACGATACCGGTACGGTCGGGGCAGGACAGGGTCAGGATGGAATCGGGGCGCATCGCCCGAGTGTAGGGCAGCGCCCGGCCCGGCGGATCGATGGTCACCGATGCAACCGACCTGCTTGGTTCAGTCCCAAGCGATACTTGGGTTTCTCCATGGCAAGCTGGTCGGTCATGAACCTGTTGCAATTGATCCGCAGCTTCACCCGCACCGCAGAGACCGGCAGCATTGCCGCTGCGGCCCGCATCCTTGGCATCAGCGCCACCGCAGTCGGCCAGAACATCAACCGGCTGGAGGCGCATCTGGGCGTACGGTTGCTGAACCGAAGTACGCGCCAGCTGGCCCTCAGCGAGGCCGGCGCGTTGTACCTGGCGCAAGTGCGCCACATCGAAGCCGACCTGGCGCGCGCGCAGGCGATGATCACCTCCGGTGACATCGAACCGGCAGGACCGCTGCGCATCGCCAGCAGCAGCGCGTTCGGTCGCCACGTGCTTGCGCCGTTGCTGCCTTCGCTGCAGCAGCGCTACCCGCAACTGCAGCTGGAGCTGCGGCTGACCGATCGCGCCGTGCAGCACGGCCCGGAAGCGGTGGATGCCAGCATCCGCATCGGTGCACAGCTGGAGGACGGGGTCGTCGCACGGCAGCTGGCGCGCGTGCCGTTCGTGTTCTGCGCCTCGCCGGCCTACCTGAAGGCACACGGCACCCCGCAGCAACCCTCCGAGCTGAGCGGCCATCGCGGGCTGCTGCACCGCTTTCCCACCGACGGCCGGCCGCTGCGCTGGGGACTGCTGAAGGATGGCCAGCGCGTGGACGCGGCACTGCCACCGAGCATGGTCTGCGATGACATCGATGCGCTGGCGACGCTGGCGGTGGCCGGTGCCGGCATCACGCGGTTGGCTGCATTCGTGGCCGAGCCCTACCTGCGCGATGGCCGCCTGCAGGCGGTGTTCGGTGCCGACAGCGAATGGCGCCCGGCGCCGATGGAGGTCTATTTCTGCGTCAGCGACCGCCGCGACTTCACCGCCAAGATCCGCGCGCTGTTCGAGCACCTGCAGGCCGGCATGGCGCCGGCCTGGCGGGTGTGAGCCTCAGCGCGTCTTGAACACGCCGCGCGCATCACGCGGCTCGCAGCGCAGGTACTGCAGCGCCGCGTCCACACTGTCACGCAGCGCGGCGGCGGCATGCCACGGCCAGCGCGGGTCGTAGAGGATGCCGCGCGCCAGCGCTACCGCATCGGCGTGGCGATGGCGCAGGATCGACTCGGCCTGCTCCGGTTCGGTGATCATGCCCACCGCGATAACCGGCATGCGCACCTTGGCCTTGATCGCCGCCGCGAACGGCACCTGGTAACCCGGGCCGACGGTGATCTTCTGGCGCTCGTCCAGGCCGCCGCTGGAGACATGCAGGAAGTTGCAGCCGCGCGCGTCCATCACCTGTGCCAGCGCTTCGCTCTGCACCAGGTCCCATCCACCATCGACCCAGTCGCTGGCGGAAATACGCACGCCCACCGCGACCTTGTCGGACACCGCCGCACGCACGGCATCAAACACCTCCACCAGCAGGCGCAGGCGGTTCGGCAGCGAGCCACCGTAGCCATCGGCGCGGCGGTTGCTCAGCGGCGACAGGAACTGGTGCAGCAGATAACCGTGCGCGGCATGCAGCTCGATCAGCTCGAAGCCCAGGCGCTCGGCGCGAACCGCACTGGCGGCGAAGGCGGCGATGACCTCGGCGATGCCGGCCTCGTCCAGTTCCTGCGGTGCCGGATCGGCGGCATGGAACGGCAGCGGCGACGGCGCCACGGTGGCCCAGCCACGCGCATCGTCGGCCGGCAACTGACCACCACCGTCCCACGGACGCCTCACCGAGGCCTTGCGGCCGGCATGGCCCAGCTGGATGCCCAGCGGCATCGGCGACCAGCGGCGCACGCTGGTCAGCACCTGTGCCAGCGCGGCCTCGGTGCCGTCGTCCCACAGGCCCAGGTCGGCCCAGCTGATGCGGCCGCGCGGTTCGACCGCGGTGGCTTCCAGGATCAGCAGGCCGGCACCGGACTGCGCCAGGTTGCCCAGGTGCATGGCGTGCCAATCGCTGGCGCGACCGTCTTCGGCGGAGTACTGGCACATCGGCGCGATGACGATGCGGTTGGACAGGGTCAGGGGGCCGAACGAGATCGGCGAAAACAGCTGGGTCACGGCGAGGCGGGGGAGAAGCGGATGGGGGGGCGTATTGCACCGCCGCACGGCCTGCGAATCAACCGTCTGGATGGATCGCTGTTTCGTGGGGGCGCGATGTGGGTAGCGCCGGCGCGCAGCGCGGCACCCCGTTTCCGCCGGGCATGGCCCGGCGCTACCCGAGGACGAACCCAGCCAGTGCTTCCGCGCAATCCCGCTCGTCCTTGAACAACAGCAGGTCGTCGGCGCGGGTGCGGCCACGGTTCAGCGCGGCTACCGGCAGCCCCGCCTTGGCTGCGGCCTGCACGAAGCGGAAACCGGAATAGACCATCAGCGACGAACCCACTACGAGTACGGCGTCAGCCTGCTGCAGGTGATCGTGCACCGCCGCCACGCGTTCACGCGGCACGTTCTCGCCGAAGAACACCACGTCCGGCTTCAGCACGCTGCCGCAGTGCGGGCACTCGGGCACCACGAACGCAGAGAAATCGGTCTCCAGATCGGCATCACCATCGGGCGCGATGCCGGCCTCCAGCGCGTCCCAGCCGGGATTGGCGTCCAACAGGCGCTGCTGGAAGTCCTCACGATCACTGCGACGCTCGCAGCCCATGCAGCGCACCAGATCCAGACGGCCGTGCAGGTCGATCACGTTGTGGCTGCCGGCACGCTGGTGCAGGCCGTCCACATTCTGGGTCAGCAGCACCTGTAGCGTGCCGCGGCTTTCCAGGGCCGCCAGGGCCTGGTGGGTGCCGTTGGGCTGGGCCAGGCCGAAGCGCGGCCAACCCAGCAGGCTGCGCGCCCAGTAGCGCTGGCGGGTGGCCGCCTCGCCCATGAAGGCCTGGTAAGTCACCGGCGGCGTGCGTTTCCACTGGCCGTCGGCATCGCGGTAATCGGGAATGCCCGAGGCGGTGCTGCAGCCGGCGCCGGTCAGTACGAACAGGCGCTGGGCGCGGTCGATGAAGTCGGTCAGTGGCGGGGTCATGGCTGCCAGATGGGGGCGCGGCGCCGCCCCCGCAAGCGCAGGTTCAGCCGGCGGATCAGGCTGTCGGCAGCGGCGGCACCGCGATCGGGTGGCCTTCCTCGTCCAGCGCGATCATCACGAAGTGGCCGCGGGTGCACAGCTTGCGCTCGCCGCTGTGCAGGTCTTCGGCGACCAGTTCCACCTCCACCTTCATCGAGCTGCGGCCGACTTCGACGATGCGGCCAATGGTTTCCACCATCTGGCCGATCCGGATCGGCAGCTTGAAGTCGACCTGGTCGCTGCGCGCGGTCACCACGGTGCGGCGCGAATAGCGTGCGGCGGCCAGGAAGGCGGCCTTGTCCATCCACGCCAGCGCCTGGCCACCGAACAGGGTGCCAAGGTGGTTGGTGTGGTTGGGGAAGACGATTTCGGCCATGCGCACTTCGGTGGGCGGCACGGTCTCGTGGATCGGGGTCATGGGGGTGCTTCAGTGTGGGGTGCTGCGGATTCTAAGCGACCGGCGTGATGGCCATCGAAATGCACGTGCAACGGTCACCCGGCAGCGGTGCCTGCGCAGGCCGCGCCTGTGGCAGGCGTTACACTGCGCCACGCCCACTGCCAGGACTGCCCATGCCCGCCACTTCCGACCTGCTGGCCTTTGCGCTGGTTTCGCTGGCCATGGTGCTCACGCCCGGGCCGAACATGATCTACGTGATCTCGCGTTCGATCTGCCAGGGGCCGGTGGCAGGCCTGATCTCACTGGGCGGGGTGGCGCTGGGCTTCGTGTTCTACATGCTGTGCGCGGCGCTGGGCATCACCGCCCTGCTGATGACCGTACCGTTCGCCTACGACGCGCTGCGCATTGGTGGCGCGCTGTACCTGCTGTACCTGGCCTGGCAGGCGC
Source organism: Stenotrophomonas sp. 1L-E-5-B-C3 (assembly GCF_057292075.1). Lineage (NCBI taxonomy): Bacteria > Pseudomonadati > Pseudomonadota > Gammaproteobacteria > Lysobacterales > Lysobacteraceae > Stenotrophomonas > Stenotrophomonas sp. 1L-E-5-B-C3. The sequence goes on along the minus strand of NZ_JBXAWS010000007.1, from coordinate 194,874 downwards.
TCAAGCCCGGCGGCCGCTCGCCGTTCGCGGTACGCGAGCTTCCGCAGGACAGCCAGCGCAAGCTGTTCACGATGGGCTTCCTGACCAATCTGTTGAACCCGAAAGTGGCGGTGATGTACCTGTCGCTGCTGCCGCAGTTCCTGCACCCGGACAGCGAAGGCAGCGTGCTGCTGCAATCGGTGGTGCTGGGCTCCACCCAGATCGCGGTGAGTGTGACCGTGAACGGCATCATCGCGCTGACCGCGGGCAGCATCGCCGGCTTCCTCGCCGCGCGCCCGACCTGGCAGGTGGTGCAACGCTGGCTGATGGGCACGGTGCTGGCCGGGCTGGCGGTGCGGATGGCGGTGGAAGGGCGGCGGTAAGACATACGGCAGCGCCGGGCCATGCCCGGCGAGCGCGCAGCGCGGCCGACGTTGTCCGTCGTGCCGGACGGTTTCCGCCGGGCATGGCCCGGCGCTACCAACAAAAAACCCCGGCGTTGGCCGGGGTTTCTCGTTGCGACAGGCCTGACTGGTTCGATCAGAAGTTCATGTCGAAGGCGACTTCGCCCTGCACGCCCACCTGGTAGGCCGAGGCGCGGCGTTCGAAGAAGTTGGTCAGTTCCTGCACGTCCTGCAGTTCCATGAAGCTCAGCGGGTTGCGCACGTTGTACTTGCGCTCCATGCCCAGGCGATGGAAATGGTTGTCGGCGCAGTGCTGCAGGTACTGGCGCATGTCACGGGTGGAGATGCCCGCCACGCCACCGGACAGCACGTCCTCGGCGAACTGCACTTCGCACTCGATCGCTTCGGCCAGCATGTCATAGACATCCTGCTTCATCTTGTCGTCGAACAGGTCCGGCTCTTCCTCGCGGATCACGTCCACGCACTCGAAGGCGAAGTCCATGTGCGCACTTTCGTCGCGGAACACCCAGTTGGTGCCCGAGGCCAGGCCGTTGAGCAGGCCGCGCGAACGGAAGTAGTACACGTAGGCGAACGCGGCGAAGAAGAACAGGCCTTCGATGCATGCGGCGAAGCAGATCTGGTTGAGCAGGAACTGGCGACGCTCTTCGCGGGTCTCGATGCGCTTCAGGTTCTGGATCGAGTCGATCCACTTGAAGCAGAAATCGGCCTTCTTCTTGATCGAGTCGATGTTCTCCACCGCGGCGAAGGCTTTGACGCGCTCGTCCGGATCCGGCAGGTAGTTGTCGAGCAGGGTCAGGTAGAACTGCACGTGCAGCGCTTCTTCGTACAGCTGGCGCGACAGGTACATGCGCGCTTCGGGTGCGTTCAAGTGCTGGTACAGGTTCAGCACCAGGTTGTTGGACACGATCGAATCGCCGGTGGCGAAGAACGCAACCAGGCGGTGGATCAGGTGACGCTCGCCCGGCGACATCTTGCTGTGCAGGTCGCTGATGTCGATCTGGAAGTTGATCTCTTCCACCGTCCAGGTGTTCTTGATCGCATTCCGGTACATGTCATAGAACTGCGGGTAGCGCATAGGGCGCAGGGTCAGTTCAAAACCGGGATCGAGCAGCATCTGCTTGGGCTTGTCGGCCATGGGTGTTTCCTTGTCTTCTCGGGTCAAAACGCCGGGCGTGGCCCGGCGCTACCTTGATGTTTCCGTAGTGGAGCAGCAGTGCCGACCAACGGTCGGCACCCACCGCGCGTTGATCCACGGCGCGGTGTATTACTGGCAGGCCTCGCAGGCTTCCGGGTTTTCCAGCGAGCAGGCGATGGCCTCTTCCGGGCTGAACACCTTCTCCGGGGCCGCGCCTGCGGCGTGGCTGACCGTGGTCTTGGCGATCTTGGTGGCCGGACGCGAACGCAGGTAGTAGGTGGTCTTGATGCCCTGCTTCCAGGCGTACATGTACATGGAGGACATCGCGCCGATGTTCGGGCTTTCCATGAACAGGTTGAGCGAGGCGGACTGGTCGATGAAGGCGCCACGGTCGGCGGCCATGTCGATCAGCGAACGCATCGGCAGTTCCCACGCGGTGCGGTAGACGTGGCGCAGCGTTTCCGGAATCTGCGTGATGCCCTGGATCGAGCCTTCGGCCAGCTTGATCGCGTCGCGCATTTCCGGGGTCCAGTGGCCCAGCTTCTTCAGCTCGTTCACCAGGTAGCGGTTGACCTGCAGGAAGTCACCGGACAGGGTTTCGCGCTTGAACAGGTTGGACACCTGCGGCTCAACGCACTCGTAGCAGCCGGCAATCGAGGCGATGGTCGCGGTCGGTGCGATGGCGATCATCAGCGAGTTGCGCAGGCCATGTTCCTTGATGCGCTCGCGCAGGCTATCCCAACGCTCGGCGTCTTCGGGCACCACGTTCCAGGCATCGAACTGCAGCTCGCCGCTGGCCGCACGGGTGTCGGCGAAGGACGGGTGCTTGCCGCGTTCCTGGGCCAGTTCGACCGAGGTTTCCAGCGCGTGGAAGTAGATGGTCTCAGCGATCTTCTTCGACAGCGCGCGGGCTTCGGCGCCGTCGAACGGCAGGCGCTTGCGGAAGAACACGTCCTGCAGGCCCATGCAGCCCAGGCCGACCGGGCGCCAGCGCAGATTGCCACGGCGCGCCGATTCGATCGGGTAGAAGTTCAGGTCGATCACGCGGTCGAGCTGGCGCACGGCCAGACGCACGGTGTCGGCCAGCTTGTCGAAATCGAACTCGCCGTTGCCGTCGAAGTGGTTGCCCAGGTTGATCGAACCCAGGTTGCACACCGCGGTCTCTTCGGCCGAGGTGACTTCCAGGATTTCGGTGCACAGGTTGGACAGGTGGATCACGTTGCCGGCGCGCAGGGTCTGGTTGCTGGCGCGGTTGCACTTGTCCTTGAAGGTCATCCAGCCGTTGCCGGTCTCGGCCAGGGTGCGCATCATCCGCGAGTACAGCTTGCGCGCGGAGATGGTGCGGTTGGCCTTGCCCTGTGCCTCGGCCTGCAGGTAGGCGGCTTCGAAGGCTTCACCGAACAGGTCGGTGAACTCCGGCACCACGCGCGGATCGAACAGCGACCATTCCTGGTCGGCCTCGACGCGCTTCATGAACAGGTCCGGGATCCAGTTGGCCAGGTTCAGGTTGTGCGCACGGCGCGATTCGTCGCCGGTGTTGTCACGCAGTTCAAGGAAGTCCTCGACGTCGGCGTGCCAGGTTTCCAGGTACACGCAGGCCGCGCCCTTGCGCTTGCCGCCCTGGTTCACTGCAGCCACCGACGAATCCATGGTCTTCAGCCACGGCACGATGCCGTTGGAATGGCCGTTGGTGGACTTGATCAGCGAACCGCGCGAACGCACGCGGGTGTAGCTGACGCCGATGCCGCCGGAGAACTTCGACAGCTGGGCGATATCGCCGTACTTGGAGTAGATCGACTCCAGCGAATCCTGCGGCGAATCCAGCAGGAAGCACGAGGACAGCTGCTCGTGGGTGGTGCCGGAGTTGAACAGGGTCGGGCTGGACGGCAGGTAGTCCAGGTTGCCCATGCGCTTGTACAGCGCCAGGGCCTCCGGCACGTCCTCGCTCAGCGCGCTGGCGATACGCAGGAAGAACTGCTGCGGGGTCTCGATCACCTTGCGGGTGTGCGGATGGCGCAGCAGGTAGCGGTCGTACAGGGTGCGCAGGCCGAAGTAATCGAAGTTCAGGTCCAGCGACATGTCGATCGCATCGTTGAGCTTGCGTGCGTTGGTCTGCACGAAGTTCAGCAGGCGGTCGTTGATCAGGCCCACTTCGTGGCCACGACCAACCGACTGCGAGAAGGCGTAGATTTCCTGGCCCGAGACTTCCTTGGCGATGTAGTTGGCCAGCAGGCGTGCGGCCAGGCGGCCGTACTCGGGCTCTTCACCGATCAGCAGGGCGGCGGTGCGGATGGACAGTTCGTCCAGCTCGCGGGTGGTGGCGCCGTTGTACAGGCCGGAAATGGTGCGGGTTGCCACGCGCATCGGATCGACGGCGTGCAGGCCTTCGGAGGAACGCTGCACCGCGCGCACGATCTTGTTCAGATCCACCAGCTCGGTCGTGCCATTGCGCTTGGTCACACTCATCGCGTTGGCCGTCGGCGGCGACGTCAACAGGAATTCGCTTTCCTTCTCGATGGTGGCGCTGGATTCGGTGGTCACGGCGTGAGTCCTCTTGGCGTGATGGATGGTGGCTCGGTGCATCGGATGACGCGGCCCGGGACATGACACCCCAGCATTGCAGACCGGCGTCGCAGGAATTGAGACCTGCGCCTGTGGCTGCTGCTGGTAGTGCTGACCGGTGCCGCTTCGGGCGTGGAGGGCGCATCACCGGAGGGTCCGGCGATCCATTCCATGGACCCGGCGGCTTGGGGTTCCCAACGCCGTTGGCCACAAGATAGTGGGGGTCAGGGGGTCCGTCAACGCCAAATGTAGTGAAATTCGGCAATCCCTTGCGCCGCAAGGATCGGGCCGTCGGCGCCCGGTTTGGACGCTTTGAACCTGCTGGAACGGGCTGCGCAGTCAAGCCCGAAAAACGTCACGGCGGTAGCAATCAGCGCCCCACCAGCGGAACGATGACAGCTTCACATGACAGTGATGAAACTGGCTAGGGACAACCCTGTGGATAGGTGGTGGGCAGCCGGTGGGAATCCGGTGGACGGGTGACTTCCGGCCGGTGACGGCCTCGCCCAGACAGCGGATGCTGGGGACCTTCGGTTCCGGAGAAGGATGTTCCGATGCGCCTGTCACTGCCCGCCCTGGCCCTGCTGCCCGCCCTGTTCATTGCCCCGGCACTGGCCGCCGAAGGACCGGAACTGCGTTCAGACCAGTGCGGCATCCATACCGACTACGACGTGCTGGTGGACAGCGGCGGCATCTGGCTGCGGCACGGCCCACAGGCACCGCATGAAGTGGTGTTCCACGACGGCGAGCTGAGCCTGGACGGCAGGATGGTGACGGTCAGCACCGCCGACGCCGCCCGCCTGCGGCAGATGGAGACCGGCGCCCGCCAGCTGATGCCGGCGGCCACGGCGCTGGCCCACGAAGTCTCCGGGGTCACCTTCGACGCACTGGACGCCGCCTTCGAGGCCATCACCGGCAAGTCCCGCAACCGCCAGATGCGTGCCATGCGCGGCGAGATGCAGGACTGGATCGACGCCAGCCTGGGCCGCGGCTACTGGGAACAGGAAGCCTTCGGCGACGGCTTCGACGCGCACATCGACCAGATGGCCGAGACGATGGCCGGGTCGATGACCCGCAGCGTGTTGTGGCAGGTGTTCACCGGCCGCGCCGGCGCCATGGAGCGCCGTGCCGACCGCCTCGATGCCGAAGTCGACCGCCGCATGGAAGCGCGCAGCCAGCAGCTGGAGGCCAAGGCCATGGCGCTATGCCCGCTGGTGCAGTCACTGGCAGAGGCCCACGATGCGCTGGAGGTGCGCTACCAGGGCCAGCCGCTACGGCTGCTGGAGCGCGGCGAGAGCGTGCGGGTGGAGCACGGCGATGGCTCGGGCCTGCATGTGTCGGCCGGGCTGGATGAACGGCCGCGTGACAACGCCGTGGCACCCTCCCGATAACTGCGCGGCGGATGCCGGCCAGCGGCCGGCACTACCGGAACCCTGGCCGGCAACGCATTTACCTGGGTGGCGCCCTCACGCCCGGTGCGGGGTACCCAGGTACTCGGCGCTCTGCATCTCGATCAGGCGCGAGGCGGTGCGCTCGAACGCACCCTGCAGGCGAGTGCCGGTATACAACTCGACCGGCGAGGTGCTGGCGGTACAGACCAGGTTGACGTGGCGGTCGTACAGTTCGTCGATCAGGTTGACGAAGCGGCGCGCGGCATCTTCGTTCAGGCGGTCGAACGCAGGGATGCCGCCCAGCAGCACGGTGTTGAACTCGTGCGCGATCTCGATGTAGTCCGACGGGCCACGCGGGCCCTCGCACAACGCAGCGAAATCGAACCAGGCAATGCTCTTGCCACGGCCACGGACCGGGATCTTGCGGCCCTCGATCTCGATGTTGCCGGTCTTGGCAGGTTGGCCGCCACTCAGTTCGTTCCAGCGCGTCGCCAGCCATTCGTCGCTGTCAGCGGCCAACGGTGCGCGGTACACCGGCGAGCGGGTCAGCGCGCGCATGCGGTAGTCCTCGGTGCCCTCGGCGTACAGCTCGACGCAGAAGCGCTGCAGCAGGCCGATGGCCGGCATGAAACTCTCACGCTGCAGGCCGTTGAGGTACAGGTTTTCCACCGCCGTATTGGAAGTAGTGACCAGGGTCACGCCCTCGGCGAACATCCGCTCCAGCAGCCGCGCCAGCAACATGGCGTCGCCGATGTCGGTGACGAAGAATTCGTCCAGCACCAGCACGCGCAGGTTGCTGCGCCATTCCTGGGCGATCTTCGCCAGCGGGTCGCTCTGGCCCTGATGCTCGCGCAGGCGCTCATGGACGCTGCGCATGAAGCGATGGAAGTGGGTGCGGTACTTCTGCTTGATCGACAGACCGTCGTAGAACAGGTCGACCAGGAACGTCTTGCCGCGGCCGACGCCGCCCCAGAAGTACAGGCCCTTGACCGGCTCGGGCTTCTTCCAGAACGAGGACAGGCGGTCCAGCCAACCGTCCTCGGCACTGTCCAGCAGGCCCAGGTGGATGCGGTCCAGTTCGGCCAGCGCCGCGTGCTGGGCCGGGTCGTTCTGCCAATCGCCACGGGCAACCCCTTCCGCGTACCGCTGCGACGGGGTCAACTCGGTTGCACTCATGCCGCCGCGCCCAGCCAGTGCTTGACGCCGTGGGTCAACGCGCCGCGCAGATCGATCAGCTTGCGGTGGAAGAAGTGGCTGGTCTCGGGCATGCGCACCAGCTCATGCGGGAAGTCCAGCGTGTCCAGCCACTGGTAGACGGCTTGCGGATCGACGATCTCGTCCTGCTCGCCCTGGATCACCAGCCAGCGCGCCGGCGGTGCGATGCCGTCGAAGTCCCAACGGCCCGCCGGCGGCGCGATCGAGACCAGCGCTTCCGGCTGCAGCGCGGCAGCGGCCTTCAGCGACACGAATGAGCCGAAGCTGAAGCCGGCCAGCCACAGGCGGTCGTCCGGGCGCTGGCTGCGCACCCAGGCGGCGACCGCCTTCAGGTCGTCCTGCTCGCCCACGCCGTGATCGAACTCACCGGCCGAACCGCCGACGCTGCGGAAGTTGAAGCGCACCGTGGCGATGCCCAGCTCGCGCAGGGTGGTGGCGGTCATGGTGACCACCTTGTTGTGCAGGGTGCCGCCTTCGGTGGACAGCGGATGGCAGACGATGGCCACGATCGGCTGCACCGGCACATCGGCCTTGGGCAGGTCGACGACCACTTCCAGCGGGCCGGCCGGGCCGTCCAGTTCGAGGCAGGCGGTTTCGCCGGGGGCGACGGGGAACGAAGGCTTGTGCATGGCACCATGATAGCGTCCCCTGCCCCTGCCCTGTGCCCGCCCCATGCTCTACCTGTCTTTGGCCGTGATCTGCAGCGTGCTGGTTTCGGTGTTGTTGAAGCTGGCCAGCCGCCGCCAGCTGGATGTTTCGCAGATGGTCACCTGGAACTATCTGGTGGCGGCAACGCTCACCGCCGTGGTGCTGCAGCCGCCGCTGGATGCGTTGCGCGCGCCGCATGCCCCGTGGCTGTCGCTGCTGGCGCTGGCGGTGGTACTGCCGTCGATTTTCCTGGTGCTGGGCCGCGCGGTGGCGGTGGCCGGCATCGTCCGCAGTGACGTGGCGCAGCGGCTGTCGCTGCTGTTGTCATTGGCTGCTGCGTTCCTGTTCTTCGGCCAGACCGCGACGCCATGGAAGCTGGCGGGTCTCGCCCTGGGCCTGCTGGCGATGGTGGCGATCAGCCTGCGCCCGCGCGGACCGGCGGTGGCGCCCTCACCGGGTGGCTGGGGCTGGCTGCTGGGCGTATGGGCCGGGTTCGCGGTGGTGGACGTGCTGCTCAAGCAGGTGGCGCTGTCCGGCACGCCGTCGATGGCGGCGGTGCTGGCCAGCTTCAGCGTGGCCTTCGTGCTGATGCTGGCACTGCAGCTGTGGCGGCACGCCAGTGGCCGCAGCCGACTGGCCTGGCGCAACCTCGGCGCCGGCGCGCTGCTGGGCCTGCTCAACGGCGGCAACATTCTCTTCTATGTACATGCGCATCAGTCGATGCCGGACAGCCCGGCCACCGTGTTCGCCGGGATGAACATCGGCGTGGTGGTACTGGGCGCGCTGGTGGGTGTGTTCGCCTTCGGCGAAGCGACCACGAAGTGGAACCGCGCCGGCCTGGCGCTGGCGGTGCTGGCGATCGGGTTGATCGCCTGGGGGTGAGCGATTCCCGGGGTCGGATCCCATTCCCACGGAATGGGCTCTGACCCCAATGCACCGGACCCCAATGCATGTCGGGCTACGAACGCGCGGGCCGCACGCGGGGTCAGAGCCCATTCCATGGGAATGGGATCCGACCCCGGCGGTGCGTTATTTGTCGAAACCCAGCAGCAGCGGATCGTGGTCGGAACTGCGCCACGGGCCCTGCACGTTGCGGCCCTGGTAGCCGCTGGCGTCCTGTTCGTCGGCATTGCTGTGCCACTCGGCGGCACCGCGCAGGCGCTTGGCCATGCCCGGATTCAGCAGGGCGTGGTCGAGGCGGCCGGTATAGCCGTTGTAGACGTAGCTGTAGGGATGCTCGACCTTGGCGACCTTGAATGCGTCCTGCCAGCCGAGGTCATGCAGGGTGCGGATCGGGTCTTCCATCGCGTAGGCATTGAAGTCACCCAGCAGCACCGCGTCCTTGGCACCGGTACCGGTCGGGTCGGTCTGCAGCCAGGCGTGCAGCTGCTGCGCTGAGGTCACGCGGGTGGCGTTCCAGCAGCCCTGGTTGTCGTTGCGGTCGGCGTCGGCGCCGCTCGCATCGCGGCAGCCCTTCGACTTGAAGTGGTTGGCGACCACCACGAACGGTGCGCCCTGCTTGCCCTGGAAGGCCTGCGCCAACGGCACGCGGCTGTGCTCGACGAACGGGCCTCCGGTCAGCGTGGCCGGCTTGCCGACCGGCTGCAGGCGCGTGCTGCGGTAGATGATGCCGACCCGGATCGGGTTTTCACCGGGGCCGCTGCCGGCGTCGACGAAGCGCCAGTCACCCTGCCCGCCACGATCGCGGTTGAGCGCATCGACCAGTTCGGCGATGGCCGACTGCGGGCCGTAGCCGTCGTTCTCCAGCTCCATCAGTGCAGCGACATCGGCGCCCAGCGCGTTGACCGTGGTCACCAGCTTGGCCACCTGCGCCTTGTGCTCATCCGGCGTGCGCGCACCGCGCAGGGTCGGGAAGCCACCGCCCTGGCCGTCGCCATTGAAGAAATTCTCCAGGTTGAAGGCGGCCACATGCAGGCTGCCCGGTACCGTCGGCACCGCCGGACGCTTTAGCTCCGGCAGCTTCAGCACGCCTTCGACCTGCAGGCGCGGCCGACCCTGTGCATCCACGTTCACCACGCCTTCCACATTGCGCAGCTGCATGCCGGTGCGCAGTACCGGGTTGGCCGGCAGGTAGGCCACGCTGGCCGGATCACGGGCATCGCTGCCATCGTCCAGCACCAGGCGACGGCGCTGGTTGTCGGCCATCGCCTGCTCGTAGCCGGCAGTACCCGGCGCGGCCACTTCGGTCGGCTGCCAGAGGCGGCCATCGAAGGCCACGGTGAGCTGCCCAAAGCGCTCAAGGCCATCGGTGCCGGCCAGGATCAGTGGCGCAGCGATGCGCACGTGCTGGCCATCCAGTGCACGCCAGTCGGCCGGCGCGGCGGTCAGCACCACGGTGGCGCTGTTGCGCGCGGCGGCGGGTGACGCGACCGGTGCGACCTGCGGCTGGGCCTGGGCGAAGGCGCCGGCCGGCAGCAGCAGGGACAGGGCAAGAACGAGGGAACGGCGACGCATCGACGGGCGACTCCATGGAAGAGGCGCACAGACTAACCCTGAAATGCGAAACCCCGCCTGCGCAGCGGGGGTATATGGGCGATCAGGCCTTGGTGGGCAAAGCCTGGTAGTGCCGGCCGCTGGCCGGCAACCTCATGACCTTCGTGCAATGCGTGGTTGCCGGCCAGCGGCCGGCACTACCGGTTATTTCAGGTTGCCCAGCATCCAGTCCACGGTGGCGTGGATCTGCTCCTCGGTCAGCGCCGGGTTGCCGCCCTTGGGCGGCATGATTCCGCCATCGGGGCCGGTGTAACCCTCGATGGCGTGCTTGTAGAGGGTGTCCTTGCCCTGTGCGATGCGCTTGTCCCAGTGCGAGTGGTCCAGCGTCGGCGCCATGCCCACGCCGGTGGTGTGGCAGGCGGTGCACAGGTTGTCGAAGATCACCTTGCCGTCCTTGGTGCCGCCGTACGCCACCTGCGACGCAGCCTTGGCCAGTGCCGCTGCGGCTGCCGCAGCCTGCGCGGCGGCGCCGGTGCTGCCGGCATAGACCGCGCCGGTGGGCGAGATGCGCTGTTCGGTGCGTTTGACCGCGGTGGGCGACACCTCGGGTGGAATCCGGGTGTGGATGTAGGCGGCAAGGAGGATGAGGCCGAGGGTGATGGTCGCCAGCAGCGCGATCACCATTGAGAAGCGTTTCAGGAACTCCAGATCGTAATTCCGCACTCTTCGTTACCCCTGGCTGATAGTCGTTGGACCACGGCTGAGCGACTGCGTGATGGACCGAGTATAGAACGCGCTTTGCGTGCGACAACAGGCGTCACTGCTGGTGCGGCGCAGCATGCGGACCCGGTAGTGCCGGCCGCTGGCCGGCTTCGCCATCCCGCCGGATAGATCGTGCAGAAGCCGGCCAGCGGCCGGCTCTACCGAATTACCGAGCGCCGATCGCGCGCAGGCAGAAGCTGCAGATCGCGTCCACCAGCGCGTCTTCGTCGCGGTGTGCTTCCCGGCTGGGCGCGGTGGGGCCGACCATCGCTTCGGTGAAGGCGCCGACCAGGCAGGCGGCGGCCACGTGCGCGTCCTGCGCCGGCAGCTCACCGGCCGCCACGCCCTCCTCCACCAGCCGCAGGAAGACGTCGCCGAAGGCGCGGCGACCGCGCATGCGCTCGGCTTCCACCTCCGGATCGACCGGTTCAACGATGAAGGCGTGCGCCAGCCCCGGTCCGGCCAGGGCACGGCGGACGAAGGCGGTGATCGCCAGCCGCAGGCGCTCGCTGGCCACCTCCGGGCCGCTGGCGATGCGCTCCATGATCGCCACCTCGTGGGCCACCGCGGCGTTGAGCACCTCCACGAACAGCTCGGCCTTGGACGGGAAGTGCCGGTAGATCAGGCCGGTGGACACCCCCGCCTGGGTTGCCACAGCGGTCACCGGGGCGTTGCGCCATCCGCCGGCGGCGACCCGTTCACGGGTCGCCAGCAGGATCCGTTCGCGGACCCCGGCCAGGCGTTCTTCCATCAGTGCGGAGCGTTTGTAGGCCATGTTTTGATTCTAGATTCAATTGTTGAATTTGTATTCACTTCTTTCCCGAACCCCGCTACGCTGGGGCCCAATCGCCCGTGCGGGTGGCGGTCCCTGAAACCGCCGCCCGCTCCCCGCCGGGTGCGTCCATTCCCTGCAATCCCGTCGTGGAGCCACCACAATGCACGTGCCATCCCTGAACTTCGACCTTGGCGAAGACATCGACCTGCTGCGCCAGAGCGTGGCCCATTTTGCCGCCGCCGAGGTCGCACCGCTGGCCGCCGAAGCCGACGCCACCAATCAGTTCCCGCTGGCACTGTGGCCGAAGCTGGGCGAACAGGGCCTGCTCGGGCTCACCGTGGAAGAAGAATACGGCGGCACCGGCATGGGTTACCTGGCCCACGTGGTGGCGATGGAAGAGATCTCGCGCGCCTCCGGCGGCATCGGCCTGTCCTACGGTGCGCACTCCAATCTGTGCGTGAACCAGCTGCGCAAGAACGGCAACGAAGAACAGAAGCAGCGCTTCCTGCCCGGCCTGTGCAGCGGCGCCCTCGTCGGCGCGCTGGCGATGAGCGAACCGGGTGCCGGTTCGGACGTGGTGTCGATGAAGCTGCGCGCGGACAAGCGCGGTGACCGCTACGTGCTCAACGGCAACAAGATGTGGATCACCAACGGCCCGGACGCCGACGTGCTGGTGGTCTACGCCAAGACCGACATGGCCGCCGGCGCCAAGGGCATCACCGCGTTCCTGGTCGAGAAGGGCATGAAGGGCTTCTCCACCGCGCAGAAGCTGGACAAGCTGGGCATGCGTTCCTCGCCCACCTGCGAGCTGGTGTTCCAGGATTGCGAAGTACCGGAAGAGAATGTGCTGGGCCAGGTCGGTGGCGGCGTGCGCGTGCTGATGTCCGGCCTGGACTACGAGCGCGTGGTGCTGTCCGGTGGCCCGCTGGGCCTGATGGCCGCGGCCATGGACGTGGTCATGCCCTACGTGCACGAGCGCCACCAGTTCGGTGAAGCGATCGGCAGCTTCCAGCTGATCCAGGCCAAGATCGCCGACATGTACGTGGGGCTGGGTGCCTGCCGCGCCTATGTGTACGCCGTGGCGCGTGCCTGCGACCAGGGCCGCACCACCCGCCAGGATGCCGCCGGTGCCATTCTGTACGCCGCCGAGAAGGCCACCTGGCTGACCGGCCAGGCGATCCAGATCCTGGGCGGCAACGGCTACATCAACGAATATCCGACCGGCCGCTTGTGGCGCGACGCCAAGCTGTATGAAATCGGCGCCGGCACTTCGGAGATCCGCCGCATGCTGATCGGCCGCGAACTGTTCCAGCGCACCCTGTAAGGCCACCGCGATGACCGTCCTGAACAGCCAGCTGCAACCGGGCAGCGAAACGTTTGAAAGCAACCGCGCGGCCATGCAGGCCGTGGTTGATGACCTGCACGCCACCCTCGCCCGCACCGCGCTGGGTGGCAGCGAAGCCGCACGCGCCAAGCACACCGCACGCGGCAAGCTGCTGGTGCGTGATCGCATCGACGCCCTGCTCGATCCGGGCAGCGCCTTCCTGGAGATCGCGCCGCTGGCCGCGCACGGCATGTATGAAGACGCCGTGCCGGCCGCCGGCGTGGTGGCTGGCATCGGCCGCGTGAGCGGCGTGGAATGCGTGATCGTGGCCAACGATGCCACGGTCAAGGGCGGTACCTACTACCCGATGACGGTGAAGAAGCACCTGCGCGCGCAGGAGATCGCCGAGCAGAACCATCTGCCGTGCATCTACCTGGTCGATTCCGGTGGCGCCTTCCTGCCGCTGCAGGATGAGGTGTTCCCGGACCGCGATCATTTCGGCCGCATCTTCTACAACCAGGCCAATCTGTCCGCGCGGGGCATCCCGCAGATCGCCTGCGTGATGGGCAGCTGCACCGCCGGCGGTGCCTACGTACCGGCGATGAGCGACGAGACGGTGATCGTGCGCGAGCAGGGCACCATCTTCCTCGGCGGCCCGCCGCTGGTGAAGGCGGCTACAGGTGAAGTGGTGACGGCCGAAGAACTGGGCGGTGCCGACGTGCACACGCGCATTTCCGGCGTGGCCGACCACATGGCCGACAACGACCTGCAGGCGCTGGCACGGGTGCGCGCGATCATCGCGCAGTTGAACTGGCGCAAGCCGGAGCCGGCGATGGCGGTGCAGGCCAACGAGGAACCACTGTTGCCGGCACACGATCTGTACGGGGTGATCCCGGCCGACACGCGCAAGCCCTACGACGTGCGCGAGGTCATCGCGCGCCTGGTCGATGGCTCGCGCTTCGATGAGTTCAAGCCACGCTACGGCGCCACGCTGGTCACCGGCTTTGCGCATCTGAACGGTTACCCGATCGGCATCATCGCCAACAACGGCATCCTGTTCTCGGAGTCGGCACTGAAGGGTGCGCACTTCATCGAACTGTGCACCCAACGCAACATCCCGCTGGTGTTCCTGCAGAACATCACCGGTTTCATGGTCGGCCGCAAGTACGAACAGGGTGGCATTGCCAAGGACGGGGCCAAGCTGGTGATGGCCGTGGCCTGTGCCAAAGTGCCCAAGTTCACCGTGGTGATCGGTGGCTCGTTCGGTGCCGGCAACTACGGCATGTGCGGCCGCGCGTACTCGCCCAACTTCCTGTGGATGTGGCCGAACGCGCGCATCGGCGTGATGGGCGGCGAGCAGGCCGCCAGTGTGCTGGCAACCGTCAAGCGCGATGGCATCGAAGCCAAGGGCGGCCAGTGGCCGGCGGCGGAAGAAGATGCGTTCAAGGCGCCGATCCGCGACCAGTTCGAGCAGCAGGGTCATCCGTACTACGCCAGCGCGCGCCTGTGGGACGACGGTGTGATCGATCCGGTCGACACCCGCCGCGTGCTCGCCCTGGCGCTGTCGGCCAGCCTCAACGCCGCCCCGCAGCAGACGCGCTTCGGCGTGTTCCGCATGTAACCCGTGCCATGACCGAGCAAGCTCCTATGAAGCACGTTGCCATGTTCACCAAAGTCCTGATCGCCAACCGCGGCGAAATCGCCTGCCGCGTCATCGCTACCTGCCGACGTCTGGGCATCGCTACCGTGGCGGTGTATTCCGATGCCGACCGCAACGCGCGCCATGTGCGCCTGGCCGATGAAGCCATCCACATCGGCCCGGCCGCCGCGCGCGAAAGCTACCTGCGCGGCGACGTGCTGCTGGACGCCGCGCGCCGCAGCGGTGCGCAGGCGATCCATCCCGGCTACGGCTTCCTGTCTGAGAACGCCGACTTCGCCGATGCCTGCGCCGCCGCCGGCATCACCTTCATCGGCCCGCCGGCCAGTGCGATCCGTGCGATGGGTGACAAGAGCGCGGCCAAGGCACTGATGGCCAAGGCCGGTGTACCGCTGACCCCGGGCTACCACGGTGACCAGCAGGCACCGGACTTCCTGCGCGCGCAGGCCGACGGCATCGGCTACCCGGTGCTGATCAAGGCCAGCGCCGGTGGCGGTGGCAAGGGCATGCGCAAGGTCGAGCGCAGCGAGGACTTCGTCGATGCACTGGCCAGCTGCCAGCGCGAGGCCGCCTCGGCGTTCGGCAACGACCACGTGCTGGTGGAAAAGTACGTGGAGCGCCCGCGCCATATCGAGATCCAGGTGTTCGGCGACAGCCACGGTGAGGCGGTCTACCTGTTCGAGCGCGACTGCTCGGTGCAGCGCCGCCACCAGAAGGTGCTGGAAGAAGCACCGGCGCCGGGCATGAGCGCCGAACGTCGCGCCGCGATGGGCAAGGCCGCGGTCGATGCCGCGCGCGCGGTGGGGTACGTCGGCGCGGGCACGGTGGAGTTCATTGCCGGCCCGGACGGCGATTTCTATTTCATGGAAATGAACACCCGCCTGCAGGTCGAGCACCCGGTCACCGAATACATCACCGGCACCGATCTGGTCGAGTGGCAGCTGCGCGTGGCCTCGGGCCAGCCGCTGCCGCTTCGCCAGGAACAGCTGGCCATCCATGGCCATGCGATCGAGGCGCGGCTGTACGCCGAGGACGCCGACCGTGGCTTCCTGCCCTCCACCGGCACCCTGCGCCGCCTGCGCCTGCCGATGCCATCGGCGAATGTGCGCGTGGATACCGGCGTGGAGGAAGGCGACAGCATCAGCCCGTACTACGATCCCATGATT
The DNA here is from genome assembly GCF_057292075.1 of Stenotrophomonas sp. 1L-E-5-B-C3. NCBI lineage: Bacteria > Pseudomonadati > Pseudomonadota > Gammaproteobacteria > Lysobacterales > Lysobacteraceae > Stenotrophomonas > Stenotrophomonas sp. 1L-E-5-B-C3. Next base: position 179,381 of record NZ_JBXAWS010000007.1, on the reverse strand, counting down.
GCCAAGCTGATCGTCTGGGACGTGGACCGCGACGCTGCGCTGCGCCGCATGAGCCAGGCCCTGGCCGACTGCCAGGTGGTGGGCGTGACCACCAATGCCGGCTTCCTGCGCCGGCTGGTGAACACCGATTCGTTTGCGCACGCGAAGCTGGATACTGCGCTGATCGAGCGCGAACAGGCGGCATTGAGCGCGGCAGGCGACAGCGACGACGCACTGTGGCAGCTGGCGGCGGTGGCTGCTGTTGCCAGCACCGCAGACGCCGGCATCGACGCGCGCGACCCGCATTCGCCGTGGCAGGCGCAGGATGGCTGGCGCCTTGGTGCCTCCACACCGCGCGCGCTGCCGTTGCAGCAGGGCGAACGCACGCACACGCTGAAGGTGTGGGTGCAGGCCGATGGCTGGCGTGTGCAAAGCGATGACGCAGCGCCGGTGCAGGTAATCGGTACGGCCAATGCGCAGGGCCTGACGGTACAGCTGGGCGAGCGTCGCTGGTCGTTGCAGCTGCTGCGCGAGGGCGACCAGCTGTACCTGTTCGGCGCCGATGGCCAGCACCGCTTCACCCTGCATGATCCGGTGGGCGAATCGGACACTGCCGTGGCCGACGCTGGCAGCCTGCTGGCACCGATGCCGGGCAAGATCGTCGCGACACTGGTCGCGGCCGGTACCGAGGTCAAGCGCGGCACGCCGCTGGTGGTGCTGGAAGCGATGAAGATGGAGCACACCCTGCAGGCACCGGCAGACGGCACGGTGAAGGGTTACCGCGCCAAGGCCGGCGACCAGGTGGGTGACGGTGCGGTGCTGGTGGACTTCGAAGCGGCGTGATGTGGCGGGGGCCGCGCGGGTTCAGACCGCGCGGTCCTCGGGATTCCAGATCACACCTGCCGGGTCCAGTTCGGTCGTGGTTATGGTCGGGGCGCGCCAGCCAAAACCGCATACGGCGAGGACGCCCTCGGAACGCGGATCTAGGCCAAATTCGTGCTCGATGGGCCAGGTCGCCGACGACGCCTCCGACCTGGACACCGCCCTGAAACTGTGTCGCAGGAACGTCAAGCTGGCCTCTCCGGTGCGCTCTTCCAACGTTTCTGGAACCACGGTGCCATGCCCAGCAGGACCACTGGCCTGTACCGGCTCGGCGCGCCTTGCTTGACGCTGCGCTGCGGCACGCTCGCGGTAGTCACACGTGGTTTAATCGGCGGACATTGACCCACATGGAGTGTTTCCGATGTCCGCAAAGTCCCCGATGACCACTGTCAATGCCGGTCGGCTGCTCGACCTGCTGTGTTCTGACGACGCCTTCCGCGCAGAGTTCACAGCCGATGCCGGCGCTGCGATGGCGCGGCATGGGCTGCAGGCACAGTCCGGCACAAGCCCCTGCGCCATCCACAACGTCCTGGCCAGCAAGGAAGAGTTCCAACAGGTGCGCCAGCAGATCGCCGCGCTCCTGGCCCAGCGCGCCGCATTCAATGTCCCCTTCATGTTCGAATCCGGGCATCTGCAGGGAAGCGTGCACCACTCCGCCGTACCGCAGGCCGCTTGAACGCCCCTCAATCCACTTCAGAGGTAAATCCGATGCTGCCGTTCACTCGTGCCCCGTTCTCCAGCGAACACACCACCACCGAGTCGCCGCGCTTTGAGCCGCAAACCGCCATTGCCCTGCTCGATCGCCTGTGCAGCGACGACGTGTTCCGTGCGCAGTTCAGCAGGAATCCGCTGCCGGCCTGCCGACAGATCGGCCTGGCATTCGACTCAATGGCGCAGGTGCCGCCTTGCCTGAGCACCGGCAAGCTGGCCAGCAAGGAAGAGCTGAGCCAGGCCCGCGATGCCCTGGTGAACTATCTCTCCAGCCACCGCGCAGCCATGACCGTGGTCTTCACCTTCGAAGCCGGTCACGTCCACCGCATCATCCAGTAATGCACCCGACAAGGGGCGCTGGGTACTCCAGCGCCCTGCCGGGCTTGTTCAATCGCGGGCCTCGCGCTTCCAGACATGCCCCGCAGGGTCCAGCTCCGCCGTGGTCATGCTCTGCGCACGCCAACCGAATCCGCACACCGCCATTGCGCCGTCGACCATCGGGTCGAACCCCAGCAGCGACTCGATCTCCGTCTCATTGATCGCCGCGGTGACGAAGCCGCCCAAGCCATTGGCCGTGGCCGCTGTATACAGTGCCTGCGACACATGGCCGACATCCAGGCTCACGGCGCGATAGGCCTTGGCGTGGTTGCGGTACTTCCAGAAGTTGCGACCGAAACGGCAGACCAGCACCACCATGGCGTGGGCCGAAGCGAACCAGTGCTGGCCCGACAACAGGCGCAGGCAGAAATCGTCCAGCTGGGCGGGCTGCGCCTGTTGCCGTGCCAGCTCGTGAGCCACGGCATGGTAGTGATACAACCCAGGCTGCAGGCCATCGACCTTGCGCGCAATCACGTACGCTTCCAGCGGATGCAGGCTACCCGCGGACGGTACGTTCTTCTTCAGGAAGCGCACGCCGGGTTCGGTTTCCACCTGTGCCTGCGCCATCAGCACGTGCTGCATCATGCCGGCCAGCATCTCCAGCGATAGAGGCTTGTCCTCGGCGTAGTTGCGGCAGGTGGTACGTGCAGCCAACAGCTGCGCCACGGCATCGGGTGCCGCGACCGGCAGAGCGATGGCACCCGGCTGCCGCTCCGGGGCTTCGGTCGGTGGCTTGCCGAGCTGCTGCACCAGGTCCTGTGCGGTCACCATCCGGTGCTTCTCCATATCGCCGGCACTGTCTACGCCCGCCCAGCGGGAATGGCGATGATGGATGGCTGACAAGGCCCACCAGTGCCCGTCGCGAACACGCTGGTCGGCCTGTCGCGCCGCCTCGGGCGCGCCCTCCTCGGCGATGAGCAACCCCGCCTCCAGCAGCGATGCGACTCGGGCGCGGTTCTGCAGGTCATCCGGCAAGACCTGCCAGCGCTCCGCGCTGGTCTGCAACAGCAACGCACAAGCGTCGGCATCGAGCGTCACAGGCTGATCGAGATGGGCAGCACGCACCTGCAACTGCTGCACGAACTCCACACCGGTTCCACCAGCCAGCAGGCTGTTCAGGGAGAACGATGGTTGTTCATCGGGAACAACAGCCAGCGCGTGGCATCGGCGGTACCGCGAAGAGGTCATCGACGTTCCTGTGGCAAATGGGATTCCGGCAATGTGCTGCCGGTGGAGCTGGGTAAGTATGGCCCAGTACCGCGTTCAAGACCCATCGATCCGCGCCGCTATGACTACGGTCAAAGGCACGCGCCACTTGTTCGACCTTCCCTGTCTCCTTGGATCCCACGCTCATGACCAACCGCAAATCCCCACTGTCCCTCGCTGACGCCACCACGCTGCTTGATCTGCTCACCACCGACGCAGACTTCCGCACAGCATTCAAGCAGGACCCGGCAACAGCCCTGCAGCAGATCAGTGTCGAGGCGGGTGCCGCCGCGCAGGGCTGCATGCTGTCCGCCGACCTGGCCTCCAATGAAGATCTGGCCGCTGCACGCGACAATCTGGTGCAGCAGCTGACCGAGCGCGCGGTGTTCAGCCATCCGCATTGCTTCATCGACGGTTCGCAGGCACCGACGCCCTGACCTTGGTGCCGATCGCTCAGGATGCGTCCGGTGAGAGGGCGCATCCCGGGCGTGATGGCCCACGCTGGCTGTCGCCTACATTCAATGCCTGCAACACGGACGAGCCTGCGAATTCGGTATAGGCGCGCCCGCGGTGCCGACGCATCCAGTCCAGCTGCGACTGCTGCTCCTGTATCGCGCCCTGTGCGGCGTAGGCCGCTGCCAGCACGCTGTGGACCTGGAACAGCTCGCTGCCATCAACCATCGCCTGCAGCATCTTGATTGCCTGCGCGCTGTCACCGGACAGATGCAACGCATTGGCCTTGACCACCGCCGCCAACTGGCGCGCACGTGGGTCGACGGCGTCGGCCGCCAATACGTCAAGCTCGGCCACCTGCCGGCCGATCGAGGATTGCAGGCCCAAGCGCTGTGCCGCATACAAGCTGGCCGCAGCGAAATACAGATACTGTCCGCGTTCACCGTTGTCGGGGCGTGCCGCATTCCGCAGCAGCGCGCTGGCCTGCGTTGCGAAGTCGCGTGGCGCTACGCATCGAGCCGCCGCGGCGTGAACAGCCAAATTGACCGTGCCCAGCAGATCACATGCGAAGGGACCGCCATTGCACCGGCCTGCGGACGCGACCGAGGCTGCCAACGCCTCCTCGAATCGCCCCTCATCAATGGCCAGTGAAGTCCCTTCCAGCCACCGTCCCGGCCCGTTCTCCGGCAACCGCGCCAGCACTGCACTGGCCTCTGCATTTCGCCCGGACACGGCCAGCGCCGCAACCAGCTGCCGGTTCGGGCGACCTTCGGCGAGCTGCATGGCACGATGCAGCGTTGCTACCGCCTCATCGACCTTTCCCCGTGCCAACTGGATGCGCCCGAGCAGCTCCAGCGTCACGCTGCGCAACGGGTTCTGCTCCACGTTGGCATGGGCAACGGCCTGCTCCGCCTTTTCGTAGTGGCCCAGCACGAACTCGGCCAGACCATGGTTGACGCTGGCCCCGTGATGATCCGGATACAGATCGGCCAGTACCTTCCAGGCCTCGCCAGCGGCGGATTCAGAACCGGACTCCAGCTCCACCTGCCATGCATCCAGATACAGGCCCTCACGCGTGCTCAGCCGATGACGCAGCGTCCTGACCTTGGTCAGCAAACCGCGCGCGTCCTCCAGCTGGCCCTGGCTGAACATCGATCGCATCTGCCCGACATAGGCCATGGCGAAGTCGGGATCGATGCGCGTTGCGATCTGGAAAAATTTCAATGACGACTCGGTCTGTCCGCGGCCATAGGCAAGCTGTCCGCGTGCGTAGGCATGCAGTGCGTCGAGGTTGGCTGTTGCCACCTGCGGCAACGGTGCCGATGTCTTGCCGATCTGCGCCATCGCTTCGCCCAACCGCGATCGCAATTGCACCACCACTTGGTCACTGGAGGTCAGCGCGGAAGGCAGGCCTTTGCCATCGGAGTAAACCGAGTAGACGGTCTCGCCAGTGGCAGGATTGACGACATCGACGGCCACACGCAGCTGGCCGTGTACCTCACGGATCGAGGGATCCAGTACCGCGCGCGCGCCATCGCGCATTGCGATCTGGACAGCGGCGGTACGATCGATCTCGGTGTTTTCTGGCATCAACATGCGCGCCATGGTGTCGCGCGCCTTCACGTCGCTGATCACGTTTACGTAACGCGACTGCTCAAGCCCGATGCGCAACGCCTGGTTCAGGGCGTCGTCCAGGACCGGGTTATCGGTCAGGTTGCGCGCATCGGCCATCACCACCCAGTCGCGTTCGGCGAAGGCAATCGCCGGCTGTGGCCGGGCCAGCAGCCACAGGCCCAGCCCGACAGAGACAATCAGGGCCGCCTGCGCGGCCATCGCCAGCGGACGCCGCCAGACCGGAACATCAGGGCGTGCCTTGTCGCTGGCACGCGGCCGGGAAAGCATGCCCTTCCCCGCCACCGCCACGCCCAGCACTTCCATCGGTTGCGCCACACCGCGAAAGCGCCAGCGACCGAATGACCTCCACTGCAGGCGACCGCCCAGTTCACCCAGCTCCGTCGCTGCACGGCGCACCACCGATTCAGCAGCCGCCGACATCAGCAGTTGTCCGGGGGGAGCCAACTGCATCAGGCGCGCTGCCATCGGCTTGGCCAGGCCCTCCACCTCCACAGCCTTGGCTCCAAGCGCGATCGATTCCGAGCTGTTGTTCCACAGGATGACCTCACCCACGTGCAACCCGGCCCGCGCCTGCAGTCGGAGATCACGCGCCTGCCCCAGCGGCTGCAGGCCACGCTGGTAATCCAGGGCGAATCCGAGCGCATCAATCGGGCGCTCGAACAGCATGAACAATCCGTCGGAGCGGTCGATCAGCTGGCCGTGCCAGCGCTGCTGCAGCGCCAGCACCAAGCGGTCGTGTTCCTGGAACAGCTCGGCGGCAGCCACATCGCCGATGCGTTCGACCAGCAGCAGCGAATCACACAGATCGGTGAACAGCAGCGCACGCAGTTGCTGGTTGTGCGGCGTCGACGTTCCGTTGTCGCCATTCATCGCCGGTCTCTCCCGATCAAGGTATGTCCGCTGCATCCGCCCAGCGCAGGCAGTTGCCACCATCGCGCTTGGCCTGGTACAGCGCGCGGTCGGCGTTGGCGTACCACTCGCTCCAGCCCGATTCCGTCGGCAGCAGGCTGGCGCCGATGCTGACCAGGCTGACATGCGGAGTGCCATTGCTGCGCTCGAGCAGGCCGTGTACCGCACTGAGAATGAACTCGGCGGCGTGCTGCACGATCTCGTGGTTGCCTCGGCGCAGGATCAGGCAGAACTCGTCGCCACCCAGGCGGCAGGCCAGATCCTGCTCACCGGCCATCGAACGCAGGATGTTGCCCATGCTCTGCAGTACGCGGTCACCGGCCTGGTGGCCGTGGCGGTCGTTGATCTGCTTGAAGCGGTCACAGTCGATCAGCAGCAGCGCCTGCGGCAATCCCTCGGCCTCGGCTCGGCATTCCTGCAGGTACAGGGTCAGGCCACGGCGGTTGTGCAGCCCGGTCAGTTCATCGGTACGCACCAGCTCACGGGTGTGGGTCAGCTGATGGGTGGTGATGTACAGGTTGTCCAGCGCGGTTTCCAGATCGTGGTTGCGCCGGCGCAGCTGGCTGATCAGGGCCTGCTCGTTGGTCAGCACGCGCATGATCGTGCGGCGCAGGAAGTAGGCGACCAGGCCCGGATCGGATTCGACCAGGCGATGGAAATCAGTAGGCCCCAGCTCCAGCACTTCACAGTCGACCAGCGCGCGGGCACTGGCGCTGCGCGGGTGGTCGCCGACCAGCAGGCCGAGCTCTCCGAAGAACTCATGCTGGCCAAGGGTCTTGATCACCAGGTCCTCGCCGAAGTCGAGTTCGATCCGGCCTTCGAGGATCACGTACATCCGCTCGCCGCGATGGCCACGCTGGAACAGCCACTGTCCGGCATGAAGCTTGCATGCGCGGGCGAATCTGGCGAACAATGCAACCTCGGCATCGGACAACAGTGCATGCACGATCTCGGCCATCGCCACCCGGGCGATACCTGACGTCACATCACTGTTCTCGGCCGCACCCCTGCCGGTCATTCCCTGCACCTGCCGCCAGCGTCCCCTGGTGAGCCGCGGAGCATAGCACCGCTTTAAAGTGTGCGCCCTATCTCATTTTGAGTCTTCCGGCGAACCGATCCGATGTGAAGATTCAGCATGGCCCGTTCTGGTCATGAGTGTCCGCACAAAAGCCCTGCTGGATCAATCTGCTGGGCATCTTCACAGGGATTCGGCCAAGTTCTCCGGCCCCAGGGTGCGCCTGATTGACGCTGGCAGGATTGGCGACCGTTTGATCGATACAACAACGCCGGCAGGTCCCCCGACCGGCCGGCGTTGTCTGGCCCTTCCCTGGCCACCCTGATCGGATTTCGAGGCTTCGGTAGAGCCGGCCGCTGGCCGGCTTCCCTGTGGTGCCCGAAGGATCGCGTGGTTGCCGGCCAGCGGCCGGCACTACCGCATCACGCCGCGCGTTCGCTGCGCCCGCCGTGGAACTGCTCTTCCTCGGTCGAACCGGTCAATGCGGTGGTCGACGACTGGCCCTGCTGGATCGCCTGGGTCACCGCATCGAAGTAGCCGGTGCCAACCTCACGCTGATGCTTGACCGCAGTGAAGCCGCGCTCGGCCGCTTCAAACTCGGCTTCCTGCAGTTCCACGAACGCGCTCATCTGTCGACGTGCATAGCCGTGGGCCAGATTGAACATGCCGTAGTTCAGCGCATGGAAGCCGGCCAGGGTGATGAACTGGAACTTGTAGCCGTAGCTGCCCAGCTCCTTCTGGAACTTGGCGATGGTGGCGTCGTCCAGGTTCTTCTTCCAGTTGAAGCTGGGCGAGCAGTTATAGGCCAGCAGCTTGCCGGGGAACTTCGCATGGATCGCCTCGGCGAACTTGCGTGCGAATTCCAGGTCCGGCTTGCCGGTCTCGCACCACACCAGGTCGGCATAGGGCGCATAGGCCAGGCCGCGGCTGATCGCCTGGTCCAGGCCATTGCGGGTCTTGTAGAAGCCTTCCACGGTGCGCTCACCGGTGGCGAACGGCTTGTCGTTGCCATCGATGTCGCTGGTCAGCAGATCCGCGGCTTCGGCATCGGTACGCGCCACCAGCAGGGTCGGCACGCCCAGCACGTCGGCGGCCAGGCGCGCGGCGTTGAGCTTCTCGATCGCCTCGCGGGTCGGCACCAGCACCTTGCCGCCCATGTGGCCGCACTTCTTCACCGACGCCAGCTGGTCTTCGAAGTGCACGCCAGCGGCACCGGCCTCGATCATTGCCTTCATCAGCTCGAACGCGTTGAGCACGCCGCCGAAGCCGGCTTCGGCATCGGCCACGATCGGCTGCAGGAAATCGATGTCGTCCTTGCCTTCGGCGTGGTGCAGCTGGTCGGCGCGCAGCAGGGTGTTGTTGATGCGCTTGACCACCGCCGGCACCGAATCGGCCGGGTACAGCGACTGGTCCGGGTACATCTGCCCGGCCAGGTTGGCGTCGGCCGCCACCTGCCAGCCGGACAGGTAGATCGCCTTCAGCCCGGCCTTGACCTGCTGCATGGCCTGGTTGCCGGTCAGTGCACCCAGCGCGTTGACGAACTCGCGCTCGTGCAGCGATGCCCACAGCTTCTCTGCACCCAGGCGGGCCAGCGAGTGCTCGATGTGGACGGTGCCGCGCAGGCGCACCACGTCGGCAGCGCTGTAGTTGCGCTGGATGCCTTCCCAACGCGGGTTGGTGTCCCAGTCGTGCTGGATCTGTTCGGCAGTGGGCAGCTTGCTCATGTCTTTCTCCAGTTCGGTTCGTGCGTGCAGCGGGGAGGGAAACGGCAGAATTGCGGGCGGTCGGTCAGTCGATGCGCGCGTAGGCCGGCAGGGTCAGGAAATCGGTCAGTTCGTCGCTGCGGCTCAGTTCGCCGAGCAGCGCGATGGCCTCGCCGATGTGTGTGCCACCGGGCAGCGCGGCGGTATCGCCCAGCCGTGCCGGCAGCTGCGACAGGGTGGAATCCAGCAGCGCCAGATCGATCGCAGTGCCATCGTCCAGCTGCTGGCCCGGCGTATGCAGCCACTGCCACAGCTGGCTGCGGCTGATCTCGGCGGTGGCCGCGTCCTCCATCAGGTGATGGATCGGCACGCAGCCGTTGCCATCCAGCCACGCCGCCAGGTAGCGCACACAGACTTCCACGTTGCCCTCAAAGCCGGCACGGGTGATGGTGCCCGGCGGCCGCGCGATCAGTTCGTCGCGGCCGACGCGCACATCCTGGCGCAGCACGCTGTGCTGGTTTGCACCGGGCATGTGTTCGTCGAAGATCGCCATCGCCACCGGAATCAGCGCCGGGTGCGCCACCCAGGTACCGTCGTGGCCGGCAGTGACCTCGCGCAGCTTGTCAGCACGCACGCGGGCCATCGCCTGCTCGTTGGCAGCGGCATCGTTGTTGATGGGAATCTGCGCAGCCATGCCGCCCATCGCATGCGCACCGCGGCGATGGCAGGTCTGGATCAACAGCTCCGAATACGCCTTCAGGAACGGCTGGGTCATGGTCACCTGGCCGCGTTCGGGCAGCACGCGGTCGGCATGGCGGCGGAAGGTCTTCAGGTACGAAAAAATGTAGTCCCAGCGCCCGCAGTTCAGGCCGACGATGCGGTCACGCAGCGCGTGCAGGATCTCGTCCATCTCGAACACCGCCGGCAGCGTTTCGATCAGCACGGTCACCTTGATCTGGCCGTGCGGCAGGCCGAGCATGCCTTCGATGTGCGACAGCGCGGTCTCCCACAGCGCCGCCTCTTCCATGCTCTGCAGCTTGGGCAGGTAGAAGTACGGGCCGCGATCCTTGGCCTGCAGGGTGCGGGCGTTGTGGAAGGCGAACACCGCCGCGTCGAACAGGCCACCAGCGATGAACTGGCCATCGATGCGCACGTGCTTCTCGTCCAGGTGCCAGCCGCGCGGGCGTACGATCAGCACCGCCTGTTCGTCGAACGGGCGCAAGGTGTAGTGCTTGCCGGCCTTCCCGTTGGATGCCGGTGCGGTGTACTCGAGATCGCCACGCACCGCGGCGGCCAGCGACTGCTGCCCGGCCAGCAGGTTGCGCCAGGTCGGCGAGGTCGAATCCTCGAAGTCGGCCATGAACACCTTGGCGCCGGAGTTCAGCGCGTTGATGACCATCTTCGGGTCGGTCGGGCCGGTGATCTCGACGCGGCGGTCCTGCAGCGCGGCCGGCAGCGGGGCAACACGCCAGTCGCCGCTGCGGATCGCGGTGGTGTCTTCGCGGAAGTCCGGCAGGCCGCCCTGGTCGAAGAACGCCTGGCGCACGCGGCGCGCCTGCAGCCGTGCCTGCCGGCCCGGTTCCACCGCGCGGTGCAGCGACACCAGCAGGGCCAGCAGCGGCGCCGGCAGCAGGGTGTCCTGGCCGGCCACGCGGGTCGCCAGGGCGATACCGGGAGTGGCCTTGGCGGCGGGGGTGGGAACAGCGGAAGCGACGGCGGACATGAGGCGACTCCAGCGGTGGGGGAACGTCTCCACGGTGCCGTCGGGGCCGAGTATTTGGCAAAACAGTTTTTGCAATGTTCTACATAAATTGTGCTAATACTTATGACACGATGACCACACGCCCCCCGCCAAGTCCCCGTTTTTCCTACAAATCCGACCGGCTGAAGCCGCTGCGTGCGTTCTGCCAGACCGTGCGCCTGGGCTCTGTCTCACGGGCCGCTGAGGCACTTTTCGTCAGCCAGCCTGCGATCAGCCTGCAGCTTCAGGCGCTGGAACGGGAGCTGGGGGTGCCGTTGTTCGAGCGCAGCGGGCGGCGCCTGGTGCCCAGCCGCGAGGGCCAGCTGCTGTACGAAATGGCGCAGCCACTGGTAGAGAGCCTGGACGGGCTGGAGGCGCGCTTCCGCGACAAGGTGCGCGGCCTGGACGCGGGCGAGCTGAACATCGCCGCCAACAGCTCGACCATCCTGTACCTGCTGCCGAAGATCGTCGAACGCTTCCGCCTGCACCATCCGGATGTGCGGCTGACCCTGCACAACGCAATCAGCGCCGACGGCACCGACCTGCTGCGCGAGGACGCCGCTGACCTGGCGATCGGTTCGATGACTGATGTGCCTGCCGACCTCAGCTATGCCCCCGCCTACCGCTTCGAGCAGGTACTGATCGCCCCGCACGACCATCCGCTGGCCAGTGGCGGCGAGCTGGAGCTGGCCGACATCGCACGCTATCCGCTGGTGCTGCCGCCGAAGCGGCAGATCACCTACCGGCTGGTCGACCAGGTGTTCCAGCGCCACCGCATCGCCTACACCGTGGCGCTGGAGGTGGGCGGCTGGGAGGTGATCAAGCAGTACGTGGCGATGGGCATGGGCATTTCCATCGTGCCGGCGCTGTGCCTGAACGAGGCTGACCGCGAGCGGTTGGCGGCGCGGTCGATGAAGCGCTGGTTCCCCGAGCGCAGCTACGGGGTGATCGTGCGGCGTGGCAAGGCGTTGTCGGCGCAGGCGCGGGCGTTCATCGAGCTGATCCAGCCGGAGTTGTTCAGTCCGCGCGATTACGACCAGAGCGGGCATTCGGAACGATGAGGGGTGTTCGGCAGGGCTGCGCCCTGCACCTGCCGAATCAACGGCAACGGCAACGTCAAAAGCGGGCATTCCGTAGATGGCGGGGCGGTGTGGGTGGGCAGGACACGCTGTAAACCCGTCCATGGGAGCTCGATGGCGCCATCCATGGCGCCAACGGTCCTGCCCACCCACACCGCCCCGCCTCTGACAGATCCCCGCAATCTGTCGGGGTCGGATCCCGTTGCTGCGCAACGGGCTCTGACCCCATTTCTGGCTGGCGATGAATAAACTGGCCCCATGTCCATCGAACTCCGCCATCTGCGTTACTTCCTTGCCGTCGCCGATACGCTGCACTTCGGCCAGGCGGCGGAGCGGTTGGGCATGTCGCAGCCGCCGCTCAGCCAGCAGATCCGCCAGCTGGAAGATCTGATCGGTGCGCGCCTGTTCGTGCGCAGCCATCGTCGTGTGCAGCTGACGCCTGCCGGTGAACTACTGCAGGAACGTGCACGCGCCATCGTGCAGCAGGTCGAGGCTGCGGTGGACGAGGTGCAGCGTGCTCAGCGCGGCGAGCAGGGTGAGCTGCGTATCGGGCTGACCCGCGCCACGCCGCTGTCACCGCAGATTCCGCGTTCAATCCTGCAGTACCGCCAGCGTTATCCGCAGGTGCGGCTGCAGCTGAGCGAGATGAACACGCTGCAGCAGATCGATGCGCTGCTCGATGGCAGCCTGGACGTGGGCATCATCCGCAAGCGTGCGTTGCCGCCGGAACTGGTGGCGCACAGCCTGTTCGTCGATCCGCTGGCGTTGATCGTGCATGCCGATCACCCTGCTCTGCGCAGGCTGTCGAAACAGGGCACGCTGTCGCTGCGCGACTTCGCCCAGGAGCCGTTCGTGGCATTCCGCCGCAGTGCCGGTGCGGGCATCCACGACCACATGATCGCGTTGTGCGCGGCGGCGGGCTTCACCCCGCGCATCGTGCAGGAGGCCGGTGAGGCGTCGACGCTGATCAGTCTGGCCGCCGCAGGCCTGGGCGCAGCGATCCTGCCGTCGTCGTGCGACCACATCCGCGTGGAAGGCGCGCGCTTCGTGGCACTGGCCGATGCCGGTGCGCATTCGGAAGTGCAGCTGGCATGGCAACGCGAAGGGGTGACACCGCTGATCCGCAACTTCGCCGGGCTGCTGCGTGAGGCGTTCGCGGAGGGGTGAGGGTGCAACCCACCCGGTAGTGGCCAACCTTGGTTGGCCCACGGCCACAGCGCCGACCAAGGTCGGCATCTACCAGAGCAGGATCACGCCGTCAGCGGCTGCTGGGCGCGCTGCTGCAGCGCCCACACAATGCCTCCGCCGATCAGGGTCAACACGGCAGCGAACACGCACACGCCCAGCCAGTCCCACGCTGCATAGGCCAGGCCGCCGACAGCACCGAGCACGCTGGAACCCAGATAGTAGGCAAACAGATACAGCGCCGAGGCTTCCGCGCGCATTGCACCTGCGCGGCTGCCGACCCAGCTGCTGGCCACCGAGTGGCCGCCGAAGAAGCCGAAGGTCACCAGTGCGATACCGAGTGCCATCGTGCTCAGCCACGGCATCGCCAGCAGCACGATGCCGGCGCCGATCAACGCGAACGAGATCGACAGGATGCGGCCGCGACCGTAGCGCGTGGCCTGCTGGCCCATCCACGCCGAACTGAAGGTACCCACGAGATACACGCTGAAGATCAGCCCGACCACGGTCTGGCTGAGGTGGTACGGCGGCGCCAGCAGGTGGTAGCCCAGGTAGTTGTAGAGGGTGACGAACACGCCCATCAGCACGAACGAGGTGGCGAACAGCCACGGCAGGCCCGGGTCGGCGAACAGCGTGCGCCAGCGTGATGGCAATTGGTGCAGGCCGCCGCGACGTGCATGGAAATGCCGCGACGGTGGCAGCTGCAGCCAGAGCAGGACGGTACTGGCGATGGCGATGATCGAGACGACGCCGATGCCCCAGCGCCAGCCCCAGTGGTCGGCGATGATGCCGGCCAGCAGGCGCCCGCTCATGCCACCAATGGCATTGCCGCCGATGTACAGGCCCATCGCCAGGCCCAGCGCGCGGCTGTCCATTTCCTCGACCAGGTAGGTCATCGCCACTGCCGGCACGCCGCTCAACGCCAGGCCGAGCAGGGTGCGCAGTACCAGCAGCGTGGTCCAGTCATCCACCAGTGCCGTGCACAGCGACAGCGTGGCCGAGGCCAGCAGCGCGACGATCATCATCGGGCGGCGGCCGACCGCATCGGAGAGCAGGCCGGCCAGCAGCATCGCCACTGCCAGCGTGCCGGTGGTCAACGACAGCGACATCGCGCTGCCGGCGGCGGACACGCCGAAATGACGGCTGAACTCCGGCAGCAGCGGCTGCACCGTGTAGAGCAGGCCGAAGGTGGAGAAACCGGCCAGGAACAACGCGAGCGCGGTGCGGCGGAAGGCCGGTGTGCCCTGCTGGATGCGGGTCTCGGCGATGGAATCGACGGTGGAGGGGCGGCCTTCGACGGCCACCACGGTTTCGCCAGTCATGGGATCGATGGGCCGGTGGGGCGGCCGGGCGTGGGAGGGAACGGGCCTCAGACTAGGCCCGTCCATCCAGTCGATCCATAACCTGATAGGTCAGGATTGATACACCAAAAGTATCAATTCAGCTTACAGGCGCTGCCATTCGAAGCCATCGCCACGGCGGTAGTACACCGCCACCGCACGGCCATAGACCTTGTCGGCGTCGACGAAACCGAAGAAGCGGCCGTCGAAGCTGTTGCCACGGTGGTCACCCAGCACCAGTACCTTGCCGTCCGGCACCACCAGGTCAGCGATGTCCGGGCCGCCGCCCATGTCCAGGTCGAGGCTGGCATGGCGGTCGCCGAAGGCTTCCACGTCCTGCAGGTCGGCGATCTGCAGCGGCTGGCCGTTGATGCTCAGATGGCCTTCGCGCAGCTGCACATGATCACCGGCCACTGCAGCCACGCGCTTGATCAGGCGGGTGCCGTCGGCCGGCGAGTCGAATACCGCCACTTCGCCGCGCTGCGGGGTGCCGGTCGCCATCAGTTCCTTGCCGGTAAACGGCAGGCGCAGGCCATAGGCGCGCATGTCCACCACCACCCGGTCGCCGGGCTGCAGGGTCGGCTGCATCGAGCCGCTGGGCACCACGTAGTGGTTGGCGAGGGTATCGCGGGCGGCGGCGAGCAGGCCAAGCATCACCAGCAACGGCAGCGCCTCCTTCTTCAGCCAGACCAGCGCGCGTTCGGAAAACGGGGGGCGGGCAACAGCATCCATGACAGGCTCCGAGCAAGTGGTAGCGCTATCAGACCACATCCGGGCGCAGGAGGTTCCCGGTAGCGCCGGGCCACGCCCGGCGAGCGCGCAGCGTGGCCGTTCCAACACGCCACCGGGCATGGCCCGGCGCTACCGATGCACGGGTTACGCAGGTTTTACGCTGCGCCCCGGCAGCGGGCATCGCACCTTTACGGCCACCACGCGCATCGTGTGCCCACCGCGCCACAGGGCGCATTCCGCAAGGTGTTGTATGACCCTCCTGGTGATCCGCCACGCATCTTCGTCGGCGCCGCGTCCGCAGCTGCCGGCGCAACTGAGCGGCCATCGCGTGCTGTGCAGCGACTGCGCCAGCCTGTCCGAAGTGCGCCAGTGCCTGTGCCAGCCGCAGGCGCGCTCGGCCGACTGGGTACTGCTGGATGTCGGCGCCGCCGACGAGGCGCAATGGCAGGCCGAAGGTGGCGCGCTGCAGGCGGCGCTGGAACGGCTGCCGGCGCAGTACATCGAGCTGCAGGCCCCCACCGAACCCGGCCTGGAGGCGCGCCTGCGCCTGCAGCACGGCCCCGCCGCCGTGGTGGTCGACCAGCGCAGCCAGCAGGCCGGTTACCCGTTGTCGCTGGCCATTGTCAGCCGCCGCCTGGCACAGGAGGGCTGAGCCATGTCGATCTTCATCATCCGTGGCCCGGAAGCGGCCGGTGCGCTGATCCGCACGGCAATGCCGTTGCCGGCACCGGTACTCAAGTCACTGGTGCATCGCGCGATCGACGCCGGTACCAGCGTCGCGATCCGTGCCTGCGGTTCGGAACAGGAGCTGCTGGACGCGCTGCGCGTGGCCGACCACAGTCGCGGCGAAGTGACGCTGCTGGATCCGGGTGCGTGTGCCAACAGCCTGCGCCTGCAGCGGCTGCTGCCGTACCTGCACAACGCCTACGTGGAAGTGCATGACGACGGCGCGGTGGCCGAGCCGTGCCTGCCGGCGGGTGTCGGCCAGCGCCTGGGCATCGCCGCCGGGTATGGCGCGCAGAGCTATGTGCTGGCGCTGGATATCGCGCTGGACCACCTGGGGCTGGCCGAGCAGGCGAACCGGGTGCATGTGGGGACGTAACGCTGTTTTTTGTGGAGCCGAGCCCATGCTCGGCTGCCTTTCCAGGAAACATCAGCCGAGCGTGGGCTCGGCTCTATAGAAGAACGTCGAGCATGGCTCGACGCTACAGAAAGAAAAACGGCGGGGTTTGCCCCGCCGTTTTCGTTTTGTTATTTCAGCCCGCGGAACTTCAGCAGTGGCTCCACCGACGGGTCCTTGCCGCGGAAATCGCGGTACAGGGTCGACAGTTCCACGCTGTTGCCGCGCGAGAGGATCTTGTCGCGGAACTCCTGGCCGTTGGCCGCGGTCAGGCCACCGTGTTCGGTGAACCACTGGTAGGCGTCATGGTCCAGCACCTCGGCCCAGAAGTAGGCGTAGTAACCGGCCGAGTAGCCGCCACCCCAGATGTGGTCGAAGTAGGTGGTGCGGTAACGCGGCGGCACCTGCGGCAGGTCGACCTTGAACTTCTTCAGCGCGCTGGCCTCAAAAGCGCCAACATCCTGCAGCGGGGCGTCAGCCTTCTGCGTGTGCCAAGCCAGGTCGAGCAGTGCGGCCGACAGGTACTCGGTGGTCGCGTAGCCCTGGTTGAAGCTGCGTGCCTTGAGGATCTTGTCGACCAGTTCCTGCGGCATCGCCTCGCCGGTCTTGTAGTGCTTGGCGTAGTTGGCGAACACCTTCGGATCCAGCGCCCAGTGCTCGTTGAACTGCGAGGGGAACTCGACGAAATCGCGTGAGGTGGCGGTACCGGCGATCGACGGGTACTTCACGTTCGAGAACATGCCGTGCAGCGCATGGCCGAACTCATGGAACATCGTGGTGACGTCGTCGAAGCTGATCAGCGCAGGCTGGCCGTCGGCCGGCTTGGTGAAGTTGCAGACGTTGTAGACCACCGGCTTGGCACCGGTCAGACCGTCCTGTTCGACGAACACATCCATCCACGCGCCGCCGGACTTGGTGTCACGCTTGAAGTAGTCGGTGTAGAACAGGGCCAGCGAGGTGCCATCCTTGTCGAACACTTCGTACACCTTCATGTCCGGGTTGTAGGTCGGAATGTCGGTACGCGGCTTGAAGGTGATGCCGTACAGCTGGGTAGCGGCGTAGAAGACGCCGTTCTGCAGCACGTTGTCCAGTTCGAAGTACGGCTTGATCTGCGACTCGTCCAGATCGTACTTGGCCTTGCGCACCTGCTCGGCGTAGAAGTCCCAGTCCGAAGCGGCGACCTGGAAACCACCCTTCTGCGCGTCGATCACCTTCTGGATCTCGCCGGCTTCGGCACGCGCCTTGACAGTGGCGGCCGGCACGGTGTCGGTCAGCAGCTTGAGCGCAGCGGCCGGGGTCTTGGCCATCTGGTCGCCCAGCTGGTAGTCGGCGAAGGTGTCGAAGCCGAGCAGCTTGGCCTTCTGCGCACGCAGCTGGGCCAGGCGCTGCACGGTCTGCCGGGTGTCGTTGGCATCGCCACGCTCGGCGCGGGTTTCCGAAGCCTTCAGCACAGCGGCGCGCTGGTCACGGTCGGTCAGCGAACCGAGCACCGGCTGCTGGGTGGTGTTCTGCAGCGGCAGCAGGAACTTGCCATCCAGCTTGCGATCCTTGGCGGCAGACGCAGCGTTGTTGATCGCATTGTCGTCCAGGCCGGCCAGCTTGGCCTTATCGTCGACGACCACGGCGGCAGCGGCGGTAGCGGCCACCAGGCGGGTGTGGAACTGGGTGGAGAGGGTGGTCTCTTCCACGTTGAGCTTGCGCAGGCTCGCCTTGTCGGCGTCGGACAGCTGCGCGCCGGCGCGCACCAGGCCGTCGTAGTAATGCTCGACCAGGCGCTTCTGCACCGGGTCCAGCTCCAGCGTGTCACGCTGGTCGTACAGCGACTTCACGCGCGCGAACAGCTTCGGGTCGAGGTTGATCTCGTCCTGGTGCGCGGCCAGCTTCGGTGCGATGTCTTCCTGGATCTTCTGGCGCGCTTCGGTGCCGTCGGCCTGGACCAGGCCGAAGAAGATGCGCGACACGCGGTTCAGGGTCTCGCCGCTGCGCTCCATCGCCACCAGCGTGTTGTCGAAGGTGGCCGGCTCAGGGTTGTCAGCGATCTTGCGGACATCGGCCAGGTGCTGGCGCATGCCTTCTTCGAAGGCCGGCAGGTAGTCGCTGTCCTTGATCTTGTCGAACTGCGGCGCCTGGAACGGCAGCGTGCTGGCGCTCAGCAGCGGGTTGGTGGAGGCTTCGGCCGGCTGCTGGGCAGGGGCTTTCTGGGCATCGGACACGGGGGTGGACTCCTTGCCGGAACAGGCCGCCAGCGCCAGGCTGATGGCGGCGGCCAGGACTACGGTACGCGACATGTAAAACGCTCCTTGGGCAGACGGTATGGGACACCAGCCGTCCACCCTACTCCTGTCGCGCACGCCCGGCATGTGCCGGACGTGGCGTCTAGGCAGCGGCGCGCGGCCGGCTCAGACCGTGCCGCGGGTCTTGCCGATCCAGGGCCGGTAGAACTCGCGGATCGCCGCCATGTCGGCCGCGTCGTCACCGCTGGGATGGAACACCGGGCCGATGCCGATGATCTTTTCCGGATAATGGAAATACGCGGCCAGAACCGGCACGTCAGCCATCCGCGCGATCTTCAGGAAACCGGCCTTCCAGTCCTTCACCGCCTTGCGCGTGCCTTCCGGGGTGATGGCGAACCACATCTTCTCGTTGTTGCGCAGCAGGTCCACGGCCTGACCCACCGTGCCCTGCGGCGAACTGCGGTCCAGCGGGATCACGCCCAGCTTGTGCAGCAGGGGGCCCAGTGGCCACCAGAACAGCGAGGCCTTGCCCAGCACCTTCACTTTCATGCCCAGCGCGATCTTGGCCGCCATGCCCCACAGGCCGTCCCAGTTGGACGAATGCGGGGCGATGATGAAGACCAGCTTCGGGATGTCCGGCAGGGTGCCGGTCACTTTCCAGCCGCCCATGCGCAGCGTGCAGCGCGCCAGCCAGCGCAGGAAGCGGTTGGGTTTGACCTGCGGCATGTTCGGCGGAATGGCCGGCAGCAACGGCGTCGGGTTGTTCAAGCAATCACTCCCAGTCACGTGATGAGCGCCCGCGCTTGACCTGCGCGCGCCCGCGTTTGGCGTCCAGACGACGCAGTTTCGACCCGAGGGTCGGCTTGGTGGCCTTGCGTGGCTTGGGCACGTGCAGCCCGGCCTGGATGAAGGCCGCCAGCCGATCGCGCGCATCCTCGCGATTGCGATCCTGGGTACGGAATCGTTGCGCGTCGATGACCAGCACGCCTTCGCCGGTCATGCGCCGGTCGCGCCGCGCCAGCAGGCGTTCGCGCAACGGTTCGGGCAACGAGGGCGAGCCGGCCACATCGAAACGCAGTTCCACCGCGGTGGAGACCTTGTTGACGTTCTGGCCACCGGCACCACTGGCACGCACGAACCGCTCGACGATCTCGCCGTCGGGGATTTCAAGCTGCGCGCTGATGGTGACCGGTCCACTGCCCATCCGCGCATTGTAGCGGCAGCCACGCGATGGAGTACGTCATTGCGCACCGTATGCCGCCGATCAGGTACCGAACACGCCGCCTTCGCCTTGGCTGCCGGTATGCTGGCCGTCCCATGTACTGCAGGAAGCCCCGCATGACCCGCACCGCACCCGCCCTGCCGTCCCTGCTGCGCCGCCTGGCGCTGCTGCTGGCACTGGCCGTGGCCAGCACCCCCGCGCTGGCCGCCCCGCCGACCGATGGCGACATCAACCGCCTGCTGTCAGCCTCGCGCGCGCAGAGCATGATCGACACCATGCTGCCGCAGATCGAGGCGATGCAGCAGCAGCAGTTCCAGCAGGTGGCCGCGCAGCGCCAGCTCAACGCCCAGCAGCAGGAGCAGCTGAAGCGGATCCAGGCGCGGACCAGCCAGACCCTGCGCCAGGCCCTGTCGTGGCAGCAGCTGCGCCCGATGTACGTGGACCTGTACAAGAAGACGTTCAGCAAGGAAGACGTGCTGGCGATGGCCGAGTTCTACGAGAGCGCCGCCGGCCAGAGCCTGCTGGACAAGACCCCGGCGCTGATGCAGAACGTGATGGTGGCGATCCAGGCCCGCATGCAGCCGCTGTTCGCGGACCTGCAGAAGGACCTGGAAGCGATCGTCAACGAGCCGGAAAAGAAATGAGGCGGTAGCGCCGGGCCATGCCCGGCGAGCGCAAAGCGCGGTCGTTGCATCGCAGAAGCCGCCGGACATGGTCCGGCGCCACCTTCAGTCCACCTGCCAACCGAACAGGTCCAGCGCCTTCTGGAACCCACCGTCCAGCGGCGCACGCACGTCCACCGTGCCACCGTCCGGGTGCGGGAAGCGCAGGCGCTCGGCGTGCAGCAGCATGCGGTGTACGCCCTGCATGCGGAAGATGCGGTTGTGCCGGCCATCACCGTGGCTGGTGTCGCCGATCATATGGTGCGACAGGTGCTTGAGGTGCCGGCGGATCTGCCGGAAACGCCCAGTCTGCGGCTGGCAGCGCAGCAACGCATAGCGCGAACTGGTGAACTCACCAATCGGCACTGACAGCTCGCCGGTGGCCAGGCGCTGGAAGTCGGTCACTGCCGGCTTCTTCACCGGCTTGCCCGGGCCACCGTCCAGGTCGTGGTCGACCCGCCAGGACAACTCGGCCGGCCAGCCACGGCAGACCGTCAGGTAGTCCTTCAGCACTTCGCCGCCCATCAGCGCCTTGCCCAGCAGGCTGGCGGTGTCACGGTCGAAAGCCAGCAGCAGGCAGCCACTGGTGGCCCGGTCCAGGCGATGCACGAGGAAGATCGGGCGACCCAGCTGCTCGCGAAGGCGGTCGGCCAGGAAATCGTCTTCGCCGCGGGCCAGCTTGCTGTCGTGGACCATCAGCCCGGCAGGCTTGTTGACCACGGCCAGGCGCTCGTCCAGGTGCAGCAGCTGCAGGGGCGCGGTGTCGGTCTCGACCGCGGCGAGGGTATCGGGTTCGGTGCTCACTGCGGGATTATCGGGGCTGGGCATTGAATGGGGTAGAGCCGGCCGCTGGGCGGCGGCCTCCGGGCAGTCGGATTGCTGCGGTTGCCGGCCAGCGGCCGGCACTACCGGATCAGGCGCGGCCAACGCGGCAGTCAGGCGTTGCGCACGGCCAGCAACTCGCCATTGCCCACCGGCACCAGGCTGGTGCTGAAGTCTTCGTCAGCGTCCAGCAGCGCACGCAGCGGCTCCATCTGTCCTGCATGCGAAGTGGCGTTGTCCACCACCAGCAGGCCACCGGGACGCAGCACGCGGCGCAGCTGCGGCCACCAGCCGGCGTACTGCCCGCGGTCCGAATCGAGGAACAGCAGGTCGATGCAGGCATCGGCAGCCTGCGCCAGCCAGAGCCCGGCATCGCCATGGACCAGCGTGATGCGATCGGCCAGGCCACTGCGCGCGAAGGTGTCACGCGCCATCGCCACCTTGTCCTCGGCGTACTCCAGCGTGGTCACGTGGCCGTCGATGGCGGCTGCCGCTTCGGCCAGCCACAGCGTGGAATAGCCATTGGAGGTGCCGATTTCCAGTACCCGGCGCGCAGTGCCGAAACGTACCAGCACCGACAGGAATTCGCCGGTGTCGGGCGTGATGTTGAGCATGCGCCGGCCGCGCTCGCTTTCGCGTGCGTCGTTGTCCGCGCCGAAGCGGACCAGTTCGTCCTTGAGTGCCTGCAGCATGGGGCCTACTTCCACCAAGCACGCAGCAGCGCCACTACGCCGACCGCACCGGACAGCCAGCTCCACGCCGGCACGTCGCCCCAGTACCAGCCTGGCGGCTGCAGCACATACATCAGTGCGGCGATGGCCAGCAGGCCGACACCGGTGATCGCGCCGACCGCATGCTTCTGCAGGCGCTGCACGCTGGCATCCAGTGCGGCCAGGTCGCGCGAACGCATCGCCAGCTCATGCCGGCCTTCCACCTGCTGGGTCAGCCAGGCATGTACCAGGCGCGGCATGTCCGGCGCATGGGTCATGATTTCCGGCAGCCGCTTGCCGATCTCGCGTACCACCCTGCGCGGGCTGTAGCGTTCGCGCAGGATCTTCGCCAGCACCGGCTTGGCCACCGCCCAGATGTCGATCTGCGGGTCAAGCTGGCGGCCGACACCTTCGATGTTCAGCAGGGTCTTCTGCAGCAGGATCAGCTGCGGCTGCAGGGTCAGCTGGTAACGCTGGGCCACGCGGAACAGCTTCATCAGCACTTCGGCCAGCGAGATCTGCGACAGCGGCCGGGTGAAGTACGGCTCGCACACCGAACGCACGGCGGCCTCGAGATCGTCGATGCGCACGTTGTCGGGCATCCAGCGCGCCTGCACGTGCAGTTCGGCGATGCGGCGGTAATCGCGGTTGAAGATGGCCATGAAATTCTCGGCCAGGTAGTACTGATCTTCCTGCGAAAGCTGGCCCATGATGCCGAAGTCCAGCGCGATGAAGCGCGGGTTGGCGCGGCGCGCCGGATCGGTGTCGACCCAGATGTTGCCGGCGTGCGCATCGGCATGGAAGAAGTTGTCGCGGAACACCTGGGTGTAGAACACCCGCACGCCCTTGGCGGCCAGCGCCTTGCGGTCGATGCCGGCCTCGTCCAGCGCGGCGATGTCATCGGACGGGATGCCCCATACACGTTCCAGGGTCAGGGCGCGCTCGGCGGTGTGGCTCCAGATCACTTCCGGCACGTATAGGTCGTCGCTGTTTTCCCAGAAGCGGCGCAACACGCTGGCATTGGCGCCTTCGCGCTGCAGGTCCAGTTCGGCGGCCAGGGTGTTCTCGACCTCGGCCACCACTTCGCGCGGGCGAATCTTGTCGGCGCGCGGATGGGTGCGCTCGACCAGGGCAGCCAGCGAATTGAGCAACGCGATATCGGCGTCGATCTGCTTCTCGATGCCCGGGCGCAGCACCTTGACCACCACCTGGCGGCCATCGGCCAGCGTGGCCGCGTGCACCTGTGCGATCGACGCCGAGGCCAGCGGTTCGGTGTCGAAGCTGGCGAAGGCTTCGCTGACCGGCAGGCCCAGCGCTTCCTCGACGATGCGGCGCGCGGTCTCGCCATCGAACGGCTTGACCCGGTCCTGCAGCAGGGTCAGTTCATTGGCCACATCCGGCGGCACCAGGTCGCGGCGGGTGGACAGGATCTGGCCGAACTTGACGAAGATCGGGCCCAGATCCTGCAGCGCCAGGCGCAGGCGCGCACCGCGCGACTGTGCGGCGATGTCGGCCGAGGCGCGCGGCACGAACGGCTTGGCCAGGCGCAGCCAGCGCTCGGCGGGGGTGCCCTGCAACAGGTCGTCAAGGCGGTAACGCAGGATCACCCGGCCGATGCGGCTGGCGCGCAGCACGGCCTTCATGCGGCACCCCGCAGGCGCTGTACGCGTGCACCCAGTCGCTCGACGTCATCGCGCAACACGTCCACGTCATCGTGGAAGGCATCGAGCTCGGCGCGCGGCACCACGTCGCGCGATTCCTCGGTGATGAATTCGGCGGCGCTGTGGGCCAGGTCGATCGCGCCCTGGCGCGCGTGCTGAAGGGCACCGCGCAGGGTGTTGGCCACCTGCACGCCCAGCACCTCGCCGAACACGCTGACGAAGGGCTGCTGCCAGTCCGGGTCGAAGCCCTTGGCCAGCTGCTGCAGGCGACGCGCCAGTTCGGCATCACCGGCCACGCGCACGCGACCCTTGCCGTTGTTGTCGCCGCGCCGTGCGTTGGCCAGCAGCGGCAGCTGCGCCAGCACGCCGGCCAGGCTGCTGCGCACGGCCAGGTCGGCTTCCTGTGCGTCCACCGGGCCAACCCGCAGCTGGTCGCCATCGACGCTGATGCGCATCGCCAGCGAGGGCGCTTCCAGGGTCAGGTCGATGTGCCGGCCGTCGAGGCTGGCCAGTGCATGGCGGGTATCCGGATCCAGCGCCAGCGCGCGGTTCAGGGCGATCTGCAGGGCGCGGCCAGCGACCGGCTTGAGGGACTTGAGCAGGGAGAGAGCCATGTGCGCATTCTACCTGCGTGGGTGGGGGGCTTGGGCCGGGCTGCCGCCCGGCACCCGCAGAGGCAACGGCAACAGCAACAGCAACAGCCGAAGCAACAGCGTGCATTCCGTGGGATGGCGGGGTGGGTCCGGTTACGGGGGACGCCGTAAACCCGTCCCTGGGGGCTTGGCCGCGGCTTGCTCATGTGCGCTGTCCTGCGCACACGGCAAGACCGGGGTTGGGCGTCCTGCCCAACCCGCCCGAGGCATGCCTCGGGCCCATGCCGCGGACACTCCCGCAACCGGACCCACCCCGCCTTCGACAGGTTCCTGCGATCTGTCGGACTATCCGGGGTCGGATCCCGTTGCTGCGCAACGGGCTCTGACCCCAATGCTGATGGCATCTCGCGTTGGTAGATGTCGACCTTGGTCGGCGCTGGATTTCCGGGGGTGCCAACCAAGGTTGGCCGCTACTCGAGCCGGCTGCCAGGCGGTTCATCTGTGCCTCACCTGTGCGGCAATGGAAGGTTCATGCTGTACGGCCACGCAACGCACAGGACATCGCAACACCATGGCACGGACCCGGGTCGGCATCATCTTCGGTGGCAAGTCTTCCGAGCACGAAGTTTCACTGCAGTCGGCGAAGAACATCCTCGATGCGCTTGATCGCGAGCGCTTCGAGCCGGTGCTGGTCGGCATCGACAAGCAGGGCCAGTGGCATCTGAGCCAGCCGGATACCTTCCTGATCAATGCCGATGATCCGTCGCGCATCGCGCTGCATCGGTCCGGCACGTCGCTGGCGGTACGCCCGGGTGCTGAGCAGGCACAGCTGCAGCCGTCCGATGCGGCCAGCGCGCTGGGACAGATCGATGTGGTGCTGCCGATCGTGCACGGACCGCTGGGCGAGGACGGTGCACTGCAGGGCCTGCTGCGCATGGCCAACCTGCCCTTCGTCGGTTCGCCGGTGCTGGGCTCGGCGGTGGCGATGGACAAGGACGTGACCAAGCGCCTGCTGCGCGACGCCGGGCTGCAGGTAGCGCCATGGCTGTGCATCCGTCGCCATCAGGCGGCGGCGGTCGATGTCGATGCGGTGATTGCGCAGCTCGGCCTGCCGTTGTTCGTGAAGCCGGCCAACCAGGGTTCGTCGGTGGGCGTGAGCAAGGTCAAGGATGCGGCGGGCTTCGCCGAGGCACTTGCATTGGCGCTGCGCTACGACCACAAGGTGCTGGTCGAATCGGCGGTGGTCGGCCGTGAGATCGAGTGCGCGGTGCTGGGCAACGAACAGCCGCAGGCCAGCCTGTGCGGCGAGGTGGTGGTGCACGACGAGTTCTACGCCTACGACACCAAGTACATCAACGAGGATGGCGCCGAGGTGGTGGTGCCAGCGGATATCGATGCCGCAACCCAGGCGCGTATCCAGCAGATCGCGCTGCAGGCCTACCAGGCGCTGGAGTGTGCGGGCATGGCGCGTGTGGATGTGTTCCTCACCGCAGGCGGCGACATCGTCATCAACGAGGTCAACACCCTGCCGGGCTTCACCCGCATCAGCATGTACCCGAAGCTGTGGGGCGCCAGCGGTGTGGACTACACCACGCTGATCACGCGCCTGATCGAACTGGCGCTGGAGCGCCATGAAGCCGATCGCGGATTGCACAGCGCCGTGTAGGGGCGCTCTGTGTCTCTGTAGAGTCGAGCCATGTTCGACTCATGAAGAGCAGTCGAGCAGGGCTCGACTCTACAAATGGCGTGCCGACCAAGGTGGGCACCTACCAGACGATGGCGTGCCGACCAACGGTCGGCACCCACCGGAAAGAGCAGTGCCGGCCAGCGGCCGGCACTACCCTGCGGTCTTCTAGCCGCGCTTGCGGAACATCGAAATCACTGCCAGTACCAGGAACACAACGAACAGGATCCAGGCAATGTTGCTGGCAGCACCGGCGATGCCGGAGAAGCCGAGCACGGCGGCGATGATGGCGATGACGAAAAAGATGACGGCGTAATGCAGCATGGCGCTCCTCGCAGATGTCCGGGCCGTTGGATGGCGTGGGTCCATACTCCCGATCTGGCGGTGTGCAGCCAGTGACGGCGATCTATGCGGCAGATGAAGCCTTCAGCCTGCGCAGCCCTTCTTCAATGCTGACCTGCGGCACGTAACCGAAGTCCCGGCGTGCCGGCTCCATGCTGTACCAGTGCGGCGTGCACAGCTGCTCGGCCAGGAAGCGGGTCAACGGCGGCTCGCCGCGCAGGCGCAACAGCGGCCACAGCCGTTCGCAGACCGCACCAATGCGATAAGCGGTCTTGAAGCTGATCGCCTTGTCCACCGTCGGAGCACCCACAGCGGCCAGCAGCTTGTTGACCAGCTCGCGCATCGGCAGCGGTTCGCCGTTGGAAATGAAGTAGGCCTTGCCCGCACACGCGGCACCCGGCGCCAATGCCTCGAAAGCGAGGAAGTGCGCGAGCGCGGCGTTGTCGATGTAAGTGGTATCCACCTTGTTGTTGCCATCGCCGACCAGGCGCAGGCGGCCCTGCCGTGCGCGTTCGGCCAGGCGGGGCACCAGCTGCTGGTCGCCCGGGCCCCAGATCAGGCGCGGGCGCAGCGCCACCGTGGCCAGCGTTGCATCGTTGGCGGCCAGCACGCGCTGTTCGGCGATCGCCTTGGTCGCCGCATACGGCGCCTGGAAGTCCTCGCCGTATGGCACGTCGTCGGCACCAAGGCCTTCCACCGGATGGGTGGCGCGGTGGGTCACGCTGGGCGTGGAGGTGTAGACCAAGCGGCTGATGTCATGTGCACGGCAGGCCGCGATGACGTTGTCGGTGCCGACTACGTTGGCCTGGTGGTAGCTGTCATAGCTGCCCCAGGCGCCGGCCTTCGCACCGTTGTGGAATACCGCATCGACGCCGGCCACTGCATGCAGCACCGCCTGCGCATCGGCCAGATCGCCGCGGATCTGGCCCACGCCCATGGCCTGCAGTTCCGGGTAGTGGCTGCGGTTGAACGCCAGCACCTGGTGACCACGTTCGACCAGACCGCGGCACAGCGCCTGGCCAAGGAAACCACCACCACCGGTGACCAGGATCTTCATGCGCGCTTCTCCAGTTCGGCGCTGGCCCAGACGGCGAGCTTCTCGCGGCCGATCTTGGCGTTGTGACGGATATCAACGGGGAACGCCGGATGCACCAGGAAGTGCTGCAGGCCGGCTTCTGGCGCGCGGGCTGCTGCGTGCGCACGCAGCGCTTCCTGCAGCGCCGGGCTGTCTGACTGACCACGTTGCAGCTCCACGCACAGCACCGGCACCTGCGCACCGGCCGGACCAACACCGACCAGCGCCGTGCGCGCAACCCCGGGCACGGTATTGAACACCGGCTCGACCTGCTCGGTGTACAGCGGCCCATGCGCGGTTTCCACCCGATGGGTCTTGCGCCCGCAGAACCACAGGCGACCCTGCGCATCGAAGTAGCCGACGTCGCCCATGCGATGCACGACGCGCACGCTGCCATCAGCCAAGGTCTCGCTGATCTTCGCCGCCGCGGTGGCCTGCGGGCGGTTGAAGTAGCTGTCGGTGGCGGTCGGTCCGGCCACGGTGATCTCGCCCACCTCGCCGGTGAACAGCACACGCGCCTGCGACCAGTCCGGCAGCGGTGCGTCATCGATGGCGATGATGCGCACCTCGTTCGGCTCGACCACGCTGCCCACGCAGGTACCGGCGCCGGCCTCGGTAGCAGCACGGGTGCGCTCCAGCTCGCGGCCCTCCACCACCGCCACCGGCAAGCATTCGGTGGCGCCATACGGGGTCCAGAACTGCGCATCGGCGGGCAGCAGGCTGCGGATGGTAGCGACCACATCCGGCGGCACCGGCGCACCGGCCGAGGTCACCCGGGTCACCGTTGGCAGGGGCCGGCCGTGGCGGGCCAACACCCGCATCAGCGCCGGCGAGCCGAACAGCTGGGTCACCCCGAAGCGCTGGATCGCGTCATGCAGCCGCGCAGGGTCGGCCTGCGCCGGCCGGGTCGGGTCCATGTCCGGAATCACCGAGGTCAGGCCCAGCGCCGGGTCGAACAGCGCGAACGGCGGGAAGGTCGGCAGGTCCACGCCGCCCGCTTCCATGCCGAAGGCGCTGCCCAGCAGCTGGATCTGGCCGACAAAGTGGCGGTGGCGGTAAACCACGCCCTTGGGCACGCCGGTCGAGCCGCTGGTGAACAGGATCGCGGCCATGTCCTCGCCATCGGTAGCGGCCAGCATCGGCCCCCCGTTGGCGCCAGCGCGTTCCAGCGCGGCCAGAGTGGTTCCGCCCCAGCCCAGGCGCCGACCGACGGTGACCAGACGGGTTGCCGACGGTGCCCAGCGCAGCACCAGCCGCGCCACATGGGCCAGCGGAATGCCGATGAAGGCTTCCGGCTGCGCCTCGTCCAGGCACTGCTTCAGCGCGCGCTTGTCGATGCCCGGGTCGACCAGCACCGGCACCGCGCCCAGTTTGAACAGGGCAAACATCAACAGGAAGAACTCCGGCGACGGCCGCACCATCACCACCGTGCGCACCCCGCGGCCGATCCCGTAGCCGGCCAGGCCAGCCGCCATGGCGTCGCTGCGGGCGTCCAGCTGGCGGTAATCCAGGGTCACGTCGTAGGCGGCCATGCCGTTGCCGGCACCACGGCGGCCCGGGCAGCGGATGGCGATCTGGTCGGGCCGTTCACGCGCCAGTTCAGGCAAACGGGCCGCAATATTGCAGGGTCGGTTCATCCGTTCATTGTCGCCGCTTACGGAATTTCTTGCGCGGCGGCCCACTTCGTGGAAAATCCGCACCCTCGTTCCTGATTCCGACTGCCGCCCGAGGCGGCTTGCCCATGCAACATCCCTGCATGACCTGCGGCGCCTGCTGCACTCAATACCGCGTGGCCTTCCACTGGATGGAATCGGACGAGGTCACGCCCGGCGGCGTCCCCCACCAGCTCACCGAGGTGCTCGATCCGCATCGCCTGTGCATGCGCGGCACCCACTCCAAGCCGGTGCGCTGCGTGGCGCTGGATGCGCAGATCGGCGTGTATTCACGCTGCACCATCCACCCCAACCGGCCCAGCGTGTGCCGCGAAGTGGATGCATCGTGGGAGTACGGCAAGGCCAGCCCGCAGTGCGACAAGGCGCGCATCGCCTATGGCCTGGATCCGTTGACCCTGGCCGACTGGCGCTGGCGCGACGAAGCGGGCAACGACGACGACCACCCGGACGACAACGGCAACAGCCCGTCACCGCAGGCGCCGATCGCGGCGTAGTGATAGTGCCGGCCGCTGGCCGGCAACCTCATGAACCCTTCGGGTGTGCCGACCAACGGTCGGCACCTACCCATTTCCTCTTCCGGTGGGTGCCGACCGTTGGTCGGCACACCTCTCAGATCGGGTTCTTGTCCAGGAACGCGCGGATTTCCGGCACTAGCACTTCGTGCCTGTCTTCCAGCACGTAATGCCCGGCGTCCTCGAAGGCATGCACCTGGGCCTGCGGCAGCGCGGCCTGGAAGCCCTTCAGGAAGTGATGGTCGAACACGAAGTCGCGCAGGCCCCAGCCGAGGAAGGCCGGGCGGTCGGCGAACGACGGCAGCGCCTTGCCGGCACGCTCCAGCAGCGACCAGGCCTTGTCGGCCGGCGACAGCGGAATGTCCTGCATGAAGCGGATGGTGCTGATGCGGTTGGCGTAGCTGTTGTACGGCGACACGTACGCGCGGCGCACGTCGGCCGGCATCTTCCGCTCCACGCCCAGCCACGAGGCACCGGACGAGAAGGCGTTGAATGTGCGGATGATCCACTCGCCGATCTTCCAGTGGCGGCCCAGCGCGATCTGCCACGGCATCTTCTTCGCCGCCGGCATCGGGAACGCAGCGGTGTTGAGCACCACCAGGCGCTTCACCTGGTCGTGGTGCGACAGCGCCCAGCCGAAACCGATCATGCCGCCCCAGTCATGCACGGCCAGGGTCACCGGACCGGTGATGCCCAGGTGCTTCAGCAGCGCGTCGAGATCGTCCACGCGCGACTGCAGCGTGTACTCGTAGCGGCTGTCATCGGGCTTGTCCGACAGGCCCATGCCGATGTGGTCCGGCACGATGCAGCGGTACGTGTCCGACAGGCCGGCCACCAGCGTGCGCCAGTAATAGCTCCACGACGGGTTGCCGTGCACCATCACCACCACCTCGCCGTCGCGCGGGCCTTCGTCGAGATAGTTCATCGACAGGCCGGGGCGGACCTCGAAGCGCTGCGGGTGGGCGGGGTAACCGGGAAGCTGGGACATCGGATCGCACCTGTAGAAAGGGCCGGTAGAACCGGCCCTTGGACACTTGGAAGATCATCGCTGTCCGTCGCGAGCGATTGGCGAGGCAATCGCGCAGCAGGTCAGCGGTGACTTTTTTACCAGACCACTTCAGCCATCGAGCAGTTCAGGCCCGAGCCGATGCCCAGAAGCGCGATGCGATCGCCCTTCTTCAGCTTGCCCAGCTGCTTGAGCTTGCTCAGCACGATCGGCACCGAGGCCGGGCCGATGTTGCCGTGCTCGCCGAAGATGGTCATGACCTTCTTCGGGTCGATGCCGAAGTTCTTGATGAACGCAGCGGTGTGCGGCTGGCTGACCTGGTGGATCACGAACTGGTCCAGCTCTTCCACGGCCCAGCCGAGTGCGATCTTGGCGGCAGTGAAGGTCTTCTGCGCCAGCTTGATGCCTTCGATCAGCAGCAGGCGGGTGTCGGTGACCATGCGGTCCAGGTTGCCCAGGCACAGCTGGTTCCACTCGGTGGCCGAGCGGGTCACGCCGCCCTTGTAGCGCGGGGCGTCCGGCACCAGCTCCGAGCGCGCCATGACCATGGCAGCGGCACCCGAACCGGTGGTCAGCGCCGCCAGTTCGTTGCGGAAGTCGTCGGCGGTGACGTCCGGCGCGGTCATCCGCTCCAGGGTCTTCTCGTACACCAGGTTGGCGGTCTCGCCGTCCACCACCAGCGCGTAGTCGATATCGCCGCGCTCGATCATGCGCGCCGCGATATCCATGCCGTTGATGAAGGCCAGGCAGGCATTGGCGACGTCGAAGGTCATGCACTCGTCGCTGACGCCGAGGTTGCCGGAGACGATCGACGCGGTGGACGGCTCCAGGTAGTCGCGGCTGACCGAGGTGTTGACCAGCAGGCCGACCTGCGTCGCATTGATGCCTGCGTCTTCCAGCGCCTTGCGGCCGGCCATGGTGGCGGCGTCGGAGGCCAGCACGCCGTTGTCCC
The DNA here is from genome assembly GCF_057292075.1 of Stenotrophomonas sp. 1L-E-5-B-C3. Taxonomy (NCBI): domain Bacteria; kingdom Pseudomonadati; phylum Pseudomonadota; class Gammaproteobacteria; order Lysobacterales; family Lysobacteraceae; genus Stenotrophomonas; species Stenotrophomonas sp. 1L-E-5-B-C3. The sequence goes on along the minus strand of NZ_JBXAWS010000007.1, from coordinate 148,165 downwards.
ACAGGCGGCGGGCATGGATGCCGGCGATATCGCCGAGCACGTCGGTGCGGATACCAAGGCGATCGAGCGTCGGCTGCAGCCGCTCGTTGATTTCCTTGGTCGTCAGCGTATGCGGCGCATCAACGTGTGCCAGGCCGGCGATCGAGACATTCTTGAAGAGCATCGAGGTTAGCGCCAAGGCTCAGGCAAAAGGGGGCGCTATTCTATAACTCCCGGGGCCTTCACCGCATCTTTACGAATTCAGGCTTGGCCGTATGGTGAAGCATTCAGCGCGGCGGGCACTGGAATGCGGCAAAGCGCTGGCTGCCATCGGCCGGTGCGGCAGCGGCCTGCACGGCATTGGCACCGGCGCTCGGAGCCTCGTTGCGGGCCAGGGTTTCCAGCTCTTCCTGCACGCGCAGCGGGTTGCGGTTGTAGAAACCGACCTTGCTCTTCACCGTGACCACCACCTCGCCCTTGGCGATGCAACCGGCCGGAACCGGGCCTGCCGGCAGCACGCGGGTCGTCTTGCCCGCCGGTTCGATCGGCACCCAGGTACAGGCGGTAACGGTGAGCAGCAGGGAGGAAAGCAGCAGAACGCGCATGGGCAGATCCTGGAAGGGTATGGGGGGATTCTGCCTGAACCGTCTGAATCGGGGGTAGCCCGGGGGTGGGGTCAGATCCCCCGGTAGCGCCGGGCCATGCCCGGCGAGCGCGCAGCGCGGCATTGCTGGCCGCCAAAAAAACCGCCGGGCATGGCCCGGCGCTATCACCGGAGGCCTGCCCGCCGAGGCGGGCAGGCGCATCCCTTATTTCTTGACCGGGTTGCCTTCGGCGTCGATCACCGTCACCTCACCCAGATTCAGCGCACGCACCGCCGCTTCAGTCTGCTTGAGGTCACCCACCACCACCCAGGTCAGTGCCTGCGGCTTGATCTCGGCGGCGGCCTGCTGCACCTGCGCCGGAGTCATTGCCTCGATCTCGGCCTTGCGACGCAGCACGTAGTCATCCGGACGCTTGAACTGCACGATCGAGCCGATGCTTGCGGCCACCGCGCTGGCGGTCTCGTAGGCACCAGGCAGGCTCAGGGTCTGGATGTTGCGGATGCGGTTGACCTCGCCGGCGGTGGCCGGCTTGCTGCCATCGGCGAACGCGGCGATTTCCTTGCGCATTTCCGCCAGCGCCGGGCCGGTCTTGTCGATCTGCACCGGTGCGCTGGCCATCCACGGCCGCTGGCCCACCGAGTTGCTCGCACTGCTGCGCGCACCGTATGACCAGTGCTTGTCCTCGCGCAGGTTCATGTTCAGGCGCGAGGTGAAGTCGCCACCGATCACGCCGTTGGCGATATCGAAGCGGGTCGAGCTGGCGGCGCTGGACGGCGGCACCACTTGGCCGGCGAACAGATTGGCCTGCACTGCACCCGGCTGGTCGATCAGGAACACGCGCGGGCCCTTCGGCAGCGCCACATCCGTGGCCGCCTTCACCTGCGGCGCTTCGCCGGTCGCCTTCCAGTCGGCCAGCTGCTTGTCCAGCAGCGGCACGATCTCGGCCAGGGTGGTGTCACCGACCACGATCAGGGTGCCGTTCTGCGGGCGCAGCCAATCCTGGTGGAAGTCGACCAGGTCTTCGCGGGTCAGGCCATTGATCGCCGCCTCGTCACCGCTGCCGGTAAACGGAATGGCATACGGGTGGCCCTTGCCGTACAGCAGCGGCGGCAGCACGCGCATCGCCACCGCACCCGGGTTGACCTTCTCCTGCTGGATGCCGGCGATCCAGGTCGCCTTGACCCGGTCGATCTCGCCCTGCTCGAAGCGCGGCTCACGCAGCAGGTCGCGGTACAGCGCCAGCGACGGTGCCAGGTTTTCCTTCAGTGCCGACAGGTCCACGCTCATCGAGTCCAGGCCGGCCGAGGCATCCAGGCTGGCGCCCAGCGCATCGGCAGCATCGGCGAAGGCCAGCGAGCCGAGCTTGCCGGCACCTTCGGTCATCAGGCTCATGGTGAAGTTGGCGGTACCCGGCTTGCGGCCCTGGTCGGCGCTGAAGCCGCCCGGGAACTGGTAGCTGAACTGCACCACCGGAATCTCATGGCGTTCGGCCAGGATCACCTGGGTGCCATTCTTCAGCGTGGCGCGCTGCAACGCCGGGAACTTCAGCTGCGGGAATTCGCGGGTCTGCGGCACACCGGCCTTGCGGTCCACCTGTTCGGGCAGGGTGCTGTACTTCGGGTCCACCGCCGGTACGTTGAACGGCTTCGGTGCCTGGCTGGGATCTTCCTTCAGCGCCACGCGCTCACCCGGTGCGATCACCAGGGTGTGGCTGCCCTTGTCCAGCCACTGTGCGCCCAGGCGGCTGAGGTCGGCGGCACTGGCCTTGTCGATGTTGGCCAGCGAGGTACGGAAGCAGCCCGGGTCGCCGGTGAACACCGCGCACTCGGCCAGCGCATCGGCCTTGCCGCCGAAGCCACCAATGCGCTCGATGCCACGGATGAAGCCGGCGCGGGCACCGGTCTTGGCGCGCTCCAGCTCGGCCGCGGTCGGGCCCTGCTTGATCAGGCGATCCAGTTCCTCGTCGATGATCTTCTCGACCTTGGCCGGGTCCTGGCCCTGCTTCACGGTCGCCACGATCACGAAGTTGGAGCCCAGCTGCGAGGCCGACAGGCCCGAGCCGATGCTGTCCACCAGCTTGTCCTGGTGCTGCAGGCGCTGGCTCAGGCGCGAGGACTTGGCACCGCCCAGCACTTCGGCGAACAGCTGCAGCTGATCGATGTCGGTGGTGCCGACCTGCGGCACGTTCCAGGCACGGTAGATGCGCGCCTGCGGCACCTTGTCGGTCATCGTCTCGCGGGTATCGGCGCTGCGCTTGGCCACGTTCACCGCCGGCTGCGCCATGCTCGGGCCGGCCGGGATGCTGCCGAAGTACCTGGCGGCCTTTTCCTTGGCGGTGGCCAGGTCGATGTCACCGGCCAGCACCAGTACCGCGTTGTTCGGGCCGTACCAGGTGCGGAACCAGGTCTTCACGTCGTCCAGCGAAGCGGCGTTGAGATCGTTCATCGAACCGATCACACCGTGGTGGTACGGATGGCCGACCGGGTACAGCGCCTTGTTGAGCTGATCCCAGGCCTGGCCATAGGGCTGGTTCTCGCCCTGGCGCTTCTCGTTCTGCACCACGCCACGCTGCTCGTCCAGCGCGGCCTGGTCGATCGCACCGACCAGGTGGCCCATGCGGTCCGACTCCATCCACAGCGCCATGTCCAGCGCGGTGGTCGGCACGTTCTCGAAGTAGTTGGTGCGGTCGGTGTTGGTGGTGCCGTTCTGGCCGGTGGCACCCACCTGCTTGAAGGGCTCGAAGTACTCGCCGTCGTGGTTTTCGCTGCTCTGGAACATCAAATGTTCGAACAGGTGCGCGAAGCCGGTGCGGCCGGCCGGCTCGTCCTTGCTGCCGACGTGGTACCAGACGTTGACCGCGACGATCGGCGCCTTGCGATCGGTATGCACGATCACGCGCAGGCCATTGGGCAGGGTGAACTGCTCAAACGGGATATCGACCTTGGCCGGTGCCGCCGGCTTGGCGGCAAGCGCGGAGGTGGGCGCAAGCGTACCCAGGGCGGTGCTGAGGGCGACGGCCAGCAGTGCAGCGCGCGGGCGAAGGGCGAGAGACATATCCAGATCCTTGGTCACATAGGTGAACCCCGATCCTAGCCTGCGCACGCAGCGGCAGGAATCGGTCGCCAGTCACTGGGGGTGTTTGCCCCTGTGCGCCATCCGCGGCCCCTCACGGCCGTGTTCTGGGCGGTCACATGCACCGGCAGCCATCGTCCGGACAGTGTCCGCAGCGCGTCGAATGGACAGGTGTCCGCCCAGCGGACACTTTCTGACCGGCAAAAACCCTTTCAAATCAATGATTAAAAGTTGGCACGGGGATTGCTTGGTATTCCCTGCGCCAGGAAGGGCTTCAGACGAAAGCTGACTGAAGACTGAACAAAAGAAGGAAAGCGAAAATTTTCCTTGCAAGCCCAGAATCGGTGTACTACCTTACTACCACACCACTGCTCACCAACACCAAACAGGCCCCGTCATGAACGCCAAGACCATTGCCATCGCCATCGCCCTGATCGCCGGCACCGCGGTTGTTTCGTCGGTGCAGGCCTCCGAATCCATCAAGACCCTGTCCACCGTGCAGGTTCGCCCGGCCGCCGACCAGCTGGCCCAGCAGGCCTGGGAACAGGCCAGCGGCATCCCGACCCTGGCCACGGTGGAAGTTCGCCCGAGCAGCGACCAGCTGGCCGAGCGCAACGGCTACGTCGCCGCCCCGGTTGCTGCCGCGATGCCGATCACCACCCTGGCCTCGGTGGAAGTTCGCCCGAGCCTGGAGCAGCGTGTCGCCCTGGTCGCCGAGCAGGAAGCCCAGCGCTATGCCGCCACCCTGGCTGCTGCTGCCACCAGCGTCGCCAACCAGGTCATCACCAACCTGCCGGCAATGCAGGTTCGCCCGAGCGCCGCCGACCTGCAGGCCCTGGCCACCGAAACCGCCCAGGTCCTGCTGCGCCCGTAACCGGTGCCGCCCTGCCCCGTGCAGGGCGTGCGCCGTAAAGGCGGCGGTCGTCGCAGGTACACTGCGCCGATGAATGCCGCGCCCCAGTTCCATGTGATCCTGTTCCAACCGGAAATCCCGCCCAACACGGGCAATGTGATCCGGCTCTGCGCCAACACCGGCGCGCAGCTGCACCTGGTCGAGCCACTCGGCTTCGCACTGGAAGACAAGCAGCTCAAGCGCGCCGGCCTGGACTACCACGAGTACTCACGCCTGCAGGTGCATCCTGACCTGGACACGGCGCTGGCGCGTATCGCACCCAAACGATTGTTCGCACTCAGTACCCGGGCCAGCGTCCGCTATGACAGCGTGGCCTTCGACGACGGAGATGCGTTCCTGTTCGGCCCGGAAAGCCGCGGCCTGCCGCAGGACGTGCTCGATGCATTGCCGGATGGCCACCGCCTGCGCCTGCCGATGCGGCCGGACAACCGCAGCCTCAATCTTTCCAACACCGTTGCAGTGGTGATGTACGAGGCCTGGCGGCAGCATGGGTTTGCCGGCGGCCAGTAGATCCACGCCCCGCGCGGATGTTCTTCGCGCGCAGCGTCGAAGCCGCTCAGTCCACCGCCTCCAGCAGCTGCGCGCGCCCCTGCGAGAACGACCAGTCCTCCTCGCTGGTGGTTCCGATGACGATCATCACGTCCTCCGGGCGTATGCCGGGACTGGCTGCCAATCGCTGCACCAGCCGTGCGTAGAACGACTGCTTGCGCGCCGCACTGCGGACGCGCCCGGCGGTGAGGTGGATCAGCACGAATCCCTCGCTGCGCGGTCCGCCCGCGTAATCAGGGTCGAACACCAGTTCGCCTGGATCGCATTGATGGAACACCTGGAAGCAATCGTGCGGCGGAACATCGAATGCCTCTTCCAGGGACTGCTGCAGGCTGCGCGAGAACGCGGCCAGCCAATCACGGGAACGGCCCTTGTGCAGGCTGATGCGTGCGTACGGCATTGAGGTGCTCCTCAGGGGGAAGGGTCGAGCGCGGCGAGCACGGTCGCGGCCGAGAATGCCGCCGGCCAGCCCACATAGAACGCGAGATGGGTGATGACCTCGGCCAGAGCGTCGCGGTCGAGTCCATTGCCAACGGCACGCTGCAGATGCCCCGGCAGCTGTTCGGGGCGGTACAGCGCCACCAGTGCAGCGACGGTCACCAGGCTGCGTTCGCGCGGGGACAGGCCCGGTCGTTGCCAGACGTCGGCAAACAGCACCTGTTCGGTCAGATCGACCAGCTTGGGAACCACGCCGGACAGGGACCGGAGCGTAGTGGGTGTGTCTTGCATGGGGCCGGCCGAAGAGGAGGAAGGGCCACCCTAGCAGCCGCTATCATTCCAATAAATTGGAATATTATTGAGTGTCGATCCCATATATGTGGACATTCCCGGCATGTCGCGATTACATCTGGATCTGGAAGTCCTGCGCAGCTTCGTGACCGGCGTGGAGCTGGGCAGCTTCGCTCTGGCCGCACAGCAGTTGCATCTCTCCACGTCGGCCATCAGCGCCCAGCTCAAGCGATTGCAGGCGCAGATCGGCACGCCACTGCTGGAGAAAACCGGCCGCGGCCTGACGCCCACCGCGCAGGGCGAAGCCCTGCTCAGCTATGCGCGTCGACTGCTGGAATTGAACGACGAAGCCATCCAGGCCGTACGCGGCGCTCCGTTGCAGGGCGCCATCCGGGTCGGACTCGCCGAGGATTTCGGAGCATCGCTGCTGCCCGGCATCCTGTCGCGCTTCGCACAGGCGCACCCGCAGCTGCGCATCGATGCGAGGGTCTGTCGCACGGCGACCTTGATGGAGGCATTGGCCCGCGACACGCTGGATCTGGCACTGGTCTGGGGCGATGACCATGACTGGCCCTATTCCCAGCATCTGTGCCGCCTGCCGCTGCACTGGATCGGCAGCGCCGACCCGGCCCCCGCTGGCGGGCCGGTGTGCCTGGCCACGCTTGAAGCCCCGTGCCTGATGCGCCAACGCGCCTGCGACGCCCTCGACCATGCCGGTCTGGAATGGCGGGAAAGCTTCTCGAGCAGCAGCCTGGCGGCGATCTGGGCAGCGGTGGCTGCCGGGCTTGGGGTCACGGTACGCACCGCTGCCGGAATGCCGGACCACCTGCGGATCCGCCATGACCTGCCGACATTGCCGGCGATCAATCTGTTGCTGTGCTGGAACCAGGCACGCCCCGGCACCGCCGTGCAGCAGCTGGCCGCGATCATCGAAAACGCCGTGCACACCTCGGTGCCGGGGATGGCTCGATCCGCCTGACCACAGGTGGATCTACGCACCCTGTGCCCGTGGATCCACGCCACGCGTCGATGATCGCCTGGCAGATGCCGACCTTGGTCGGCACGGGAGCGCCAACCAGGGTTGGCGACTACCGCCATGCGTGGATAGCTGTCAGAACGCGTTGATGCCGGTCAGCTCGCGGCCGATCACCAGCTGGTGCACGGTCTCGGTGCCTTCATAGGTGATCACCGATTCCAGGTTCAGCGCATGCCGGATCGCTACATGCTCGGTGGTGATGCCGGCGCCGCCCAGCAGATCGCGACATTCGCGGGCGATGTCGATCGCCATGCGGCAGTTGTTCCACTTGGCCAGGCTCACCTGCTGTGGCTGCAGCTGGCCGGCTTCCTTCAGGCGTCCGAGCTGCAACGCCAGCAGCTGCGCCATGGTGATGCGGCGTGCCATCTCGGCCAGCTTGATCTGTGCGCTCTGCGTGGCGGCCAGCGGGCGGCCGAACAACACGCGCTCCTTGGCATAGCCCAGCGCTTCGTCCAGGCAGGCAATGGCCGAACCGATCGGCCCCCAGCTGATGCCGAAACGCGCCTGGGTCAGGCAACCCAGCGGTCCCTTCAGGCCCTTCACGTTGGGCAGGCGATGGCTGTCGGGCACGCGCACGTCGTCGAAGAACAGCGCACCGGTCAGCGACGCACGCAGGCTCATCTTGTGCTTGATCTCCTGCGTGGTGAACCCCGGCATGCCCTTTTCCAGCACGAAGCCCTGGATGCCGTCCTCGGTCTGCGCCCAGACGATGGCCAGGTCGGCCACCGGGCCGCTGGTGATCCACATCTTGCTGCCGTTGATGCGCCAGTCGTCGCCATCGCGCACCGCGCGGGTCTTCATGCTGGCCGGATCGGAACCGCCATGCGCCTCGGTCAGGCCGAAGCAGCCGATCAGCTCACCGCGCGCCATCGCCGGCAGCCACTGCCGGCGCTGTTCTTCACTGCCGTAGGCGTAGATCGGGTACATGCACAGTGAGCTCTGCACCGACACGAAACTACGCAGGCCTGAGTCGCCGCGTTCCAGCTCCTGGCAGATCAGGCCGTAACTGACCGCGCCGAGGTCGCCACCGCCGTATTCGCCGGGCAGGGTCGCACCGAGCAGACCCAAGGAGGCGATCTCAGGCACCAGTTCCGACGGGAAGCGCGCCTGGTCGAAGGCATCGCCGATGATCGGCAGCACGCGCTCGTCGGTGAAGCGGGCCACGCTCTCCTGCACCGCGCGCTCTTCCTCGCTGAGCAGGGAACGGACATCGAACAGGTCGTACGGATCCAAAGCCATGGCACTCACACGCAGTCGGGACCCGGACATTGTCGGTCATCCGCAAGCATCACGTCTGGCAGGTGTGGACCTTGGTCCACACGGAAGCGGGTCCGGGCGGTGAAACACTGTGCCAACCAAGGTTGGCACCTACCCGGACACGCGCATTACGCTGCACTGCAACAATCATGGCGTGAACATCGGCGATCTAGCTCGATCACGCGCGGCCCGGTACCCTGACACATTCAAACAACCGTTTCGCTCGTGGCTGCACGCGCGATTCCCAGGCAACCGCCGGTGGCCCCGATGCCGGCACTACCCACGAGTCATGCAATCGATGAGCGCTGAAGCCAACGCCCTGCCCCCGCGTGAAGTAATGGAGTTCGACGTGGTGATCGTCGGCGCCGGCCCCGCCGGCCTGGCCACCGCGATCCGCCTGCGCCAGCGCGCGATCGAAGCCGGTCGCGAGCTGTCGGTGTGCGTACTGGAAAAGGGCTCCGAGCCGGGTGCTCACGTGCTGTCCGGCGCGGTGATGGACCCGCGCGCGCTGACCGAACTGTTCCCGGACTGGGCCGAGCGCGGCGCACCCCTGAAGCAGAAGGTCACCCGCGACGAATTCCTGTTCCTCAGCGAAACCGGCGCACGCAGCACGCCCAATGCGCTGCTGCCGGAGTGCTTCCACAACGAAGGCAACTACATCATCAGCCTGGGTGAAGTGACCCGCTGGCTGGCGCAGCAGGCCGAGGCGCTGGAAGTAGCGATCTTCCCCGGCTTCGCTGCCGCCGAGGTACTGTACGGCGACGACGGCGCAGTCATCGGCGTGGCCACCGGCGACATGGGCATCGAGAAGGACGGCACGCGCGGCCCCGCCTTCGAACGCGGCATGGCCCTGCAAGCGAAGTACACCGTGTTCGCCGAAGGCGCGCGCGGTCATCTCGGCCGCCAGCTGATCAGCCGTTTCAAGCTGGATGACGGCAAGGACCCGCAGGCCTACGGCATCGGCATCAAGGAGCTGTGGCAGATCGACCCAGCCAAGCATGAGCCGGGCCTGGTCGTGCACGCCGCCGGCTGGCCACTGGACAGCGACACCTACGGCGGTGCCTTCCTGTACCACGCCGACGGCGGCAAGGTCGCCATCGGCTACGTGGTCGGCCTGGACTACAAGAACCCGTGGCTGAGCCCGTTCGAAGAGTTCCAGCGCTTCAAGACCCACCCGTCCATCCGCAAGCATCTGGAAGGCGGCACCCGCATCGGCTACGGCGCGCGCGCGATCACCGCCGGCGGCCTGATGTCGCTGCCGAAGACGGTGTTCCCGGGTGGCGCGCTGGTCGGCTGCGAGGCAGGCTTCCTCAACGTCAGCCGCATCAAGGGCAGCCACGCCGCGATCAAGACCGGCATGCTGTGCGCCGATGCCGCCTTCGACGCGCTGGCCGCCGATCGCCAGCACGACGAACTGAGCGCCTACCCACAGGCCTTCGAAGCCAGCTGGCTGCATGACGAGCTGAAGCTGTCGAAGAACTTCAAGCAGTGGTTCAAGAAGGGCCAGACCGTGGCCACGCTGATGACCGGCATCGAGCAGTGGCTGCTGCCGAAGTTGGGCGTGCGCAACCCGCCGTGGACCCTGCGCCACAGCATCCCGGACCACGCCTGCCTGGAGCCGGCATCCAGGCACACCCGCATCGCCTACCCGAAGCCGGATGGCGTGCTGACCTTCGATCGCCTCAGCTCGGTGTTCCTGAGCAGCACCAACCATGCCGAAGACCAGCCCAGCCACCTGACACTGAAGGATGCGAGCATCCCGGTGAAGGTGAACCTGGCCGAGTACGCCGGCCCGGAAGCGCGTTACTGCCCGGCAGGCGTGTATGAGTTCGTCGGCGAGGGCAACGACGCGCGCCTGCAGATCAACGCGCAGAACTGCGTGCACTGCAAGACCTGCGACATCAAGGACCCCACCCAGAACATCGTCTGGGTGACCCCGCAGGGGGGCGGCGGCCCGAACTACTCAGGCATGTGATCGCCACGGGCTGCGACTGCGTGTCGCAGCCCACCTGCCCCGTTGCATCGCTATCCTGCCCGCCCATGCGCGCTGCCTGCCTGCTCATCGCCGTCGTCGTGGCCCTTGCGGCCACGGCCTGTCAGCGCCCGCCGTCAGCACCCGCCGTCAGCACCCGCCACGCCCGAACAGGCGCGCCAGCAGGCCATGCAGCGCGCGTTTGAACTGTGTGCGGGCTGCCACACCGTACAACCCGGCGGCATCCATCGCTTCGGGCCGAACCTGCATGGAGTGATCGGTCGCCGTGCCGGCAGCCTGCCCGATTACGGCTACTCCGACGGCATGCGCCGCGCCGACATCACCTGGAGCGCGCAGACCCTGGATGCCTTCCTGCAGTCGCCCACCCACGTGGTGCCGGGTACGCGCATGTACAACGCCTTCCCCAGTGCCGAACGCCGTGCGCTGGTGATCGCCTACCTGCAGCAGCAGTCGCCTCAGTGAGCAAGGCGCTGCAGTTCCTGCTGCAGCCGCGCCACGAATTCGGCCACGCTTGCGAACACCGGCGCCGGATCGGTCTCGGCCGCATCCTGCAGGCGCTCCACCAGCGCATTGGCCTGCCCGGCCAGCACCGTCGCGCCTATTGCACCCAGGCCACCGGCCTGCCGGTGCAGGTGCAGCGCGGCCGCCTCTCGATCTCCGGCCTGCAGCGCGCGCTGCACGGCGGCAAGATCGCCTTCGCTGGCCTGCAGCAGGCTGTCGCGCAGCTGGATTGCCACCGCGCTTGAGCCGAAGCGCTGCTGCAACGTGGACAGATCCGGCAGCGCATCGCCTGCGCCAGCCACCGCCTCCGGCAACGGCGCCTCGAACGACTGGCCCTGTGCCTGCGGCAACCAACGCAGCAGCGCCGCGCGCAACGTGGCCAGTGACAGCGGCTTGGCCAGTACCTCGTCCATGCCGGCCTCGCGGCAACGGCGCGCATCGTCGTCCAGCACGCTGGCGGTCAGCGCCAGCACGGTCAGGCGCGGCTGGCCATTGCGGCCCTCGCGCTCGCGCAGCAGCCGGGTGAAGCCGAAGCCATCGAGCACCGGCATCCGGCAATCGGTGATCACCAGGTCGAAGCTTTCCGACAACAGCCGATCCAGCCCCTGCTGGCCATCACCGACCATCACGTGCGGCACGCCCAGCTGCTGCAGGCGCCAGGCCATCATCGCCTGGTTGGTCGGGTGGTCCTCGATCACCAGCACCCGCGCCTGGCGCAGCGCCGGGGGCAGCAGCGAGGCCTGTTCCTGCTCGGCCACCAGCGCTTCAACATCACCGCTGCCGGCCTCCACCAGCGACAACCGCACTTCGGCGCGGGTGCCTTCGCCCAGCGTGCTGTGCAGGGCCAGTTCGCCGTCCATCATCTGCACCAGGCGCTGGCTGATGCTCAGGCCAAGGCCGGTGCCACCATGGTCGCGCTGGATGTAGGCACCGGCCTGGGTGAACGGCGCGAACAGATGCTGCAGCTGCTCCGGTGCGATGCCCATGCCGGTGTCGGTCACGCTCAGGCACAGCGGCTGGCTGCCATCCTCGGCGGTAGGCCCCAGCACCTCCAGCTGCAGCCGCACTTCGCCGCGCGCCGTGAACTTGATGGCGTTGCTGAGCAGGTTGAACACGATCTGGCGCAGGCGCACGCCATCCACTTCGTGTGCCGGTGCCAGCTGTGGATCGATCTCCACCAGCAACGCCAGCCCGCGTGCACTGGCCTGCGCCGACAACAACCGGCATACGCTTTCCAGCAGCGGCCGCAGCGGTTGCGGTACCGGCTCCAGGCGCAGCGCACCGGCCTCCAACCGCGAGTAATCAAGAATGTCATCCAGGATCTGCCGCAGCATCTGCGCCGAATCCTCGATCACGCCGAGGATGCGCTGCTGCTCGGCATCCAGCGGCGAATGCGCCAGTACTTCCAGCATGCCCAGCACGCCACTCATCGGTGTACGGATCTCATGGCTCATCGTGGCCAGGAAGCGTGACTTCGCTTCCGCCGCCTGCTCGGCCTCGGCTTTGGCCGCGGTCAGGGCCTCGGCCTGCGCACGTGCCTCGCTGACGTCCACCCAGTAGCCACTCCAGGTCACCGCCCCTGCCTCTGCCGCATAGGGTTGGGCCTGGCTGCGCACCCAGCGCGCACCGCCCGCATCGGCACGCAGTCGGAACTCGAGGATCAGCGGCGCGAACTGGCGTGCGGCCTGCTCGACCGCCTGCAGGATGCGTTCGCGATCCTCCTCCTCGATGCGTTCCAGCAGCAGTTTCGCGTCCTGCTCGGCCTGCTGCCGGGTGATGCCGAACAGCGCCTGCAGGTCGCCGGCAATGAACGGAAAACCGAGAGTGCCATCGGCATCGCGCCGTGCCTGGTAGACCACGGCGGGAAGGTTGTCGGTGACCTCGGCCAGGCGCTGCTCAAGATGACGCCGCCCGGCCACCTCGCGACGCAGGCGCCAGTACCCGATGCCGTGCACCAGCAGGGCAGTCAGCAATACCAGCAGTAGTGGCAGGCCCCAGCGCAGCGCGTGCCTCCAGTCGATGCCATTGCGGTACTCCACCGCCAGCCAGTCGCCACGCAACGCTTCACGCTTGCGCGGCGTCATCTGCAGCAGCAGGCGGTCGAAGGTGGTGGCCAGGGCCGCATGGCGGCGTTCCACGGCCAGCACCAGCTGGTCGTTGAAGCCGGCCGGGGCGGCCACCTGCAGGCGCCCCGGGAAGCTGCTGCGCAGCAGGTGATCGACCAGTGCCAGGTTGCCCACGTAGGCATCGGCTTCACCAGCGGCAAGACGCTGCAGCGCCTGCTCGGCACTGCGCGCGGCGATGATCCGTGCGCTGGGGGCCTGCTGCAGCACGTAGCCGCGTATGCGCTCGGGATCGGACAGCAGCACGCGCTTGCCCTGCAGGTCCGACAGGCCCAGCAGCGCCGGGCTGTCGACGCGGCTGACGATCACGTTCGGCACGCTGATGAAGGGCTGGCTGAACACCCAGTCCGGCCCCAGATAGCGCGAATCGGCAGGAATGCCCATCACCGCCTGCAGCTCGCCGCGGCGCGCCTTCTCGCGCACCTCATACCAGTCGTGGCTGTTCTCCGGCTGAAGATTGGCACCGGCCTGCAGCAGCCGTCGCAGATACTCGCTGGCCAGGCCACTGGGCTTGCCTTCCTTGTCGGCGAACGACAACGGCGCCGCGTTCGGCGCGAAGCCGATCTTCAGCGGCTGCTCCAGCACCCGCTTCTCGGCCTGACTCAGCGCCAGCCGTGCCGATGCCGACCACTGTGGCAACGGCAGCCAGCGTTGCACCAGCGCATCACGCTGCGCCTGGCTGGTCGCAGCCAGAGCCAGATCCAGTGCTTCGGCCAGTGGCTGCTTGCTGTTGGGTATGCCGAAGTGCAGTTGCTCGGGCGGCAGGTCACTGGGGCGCAGCAGCACCACGCCCTGCAGGCGCTGGCTGGCGATCAGCTCGGTGGCGACATAGGCATTGCCGATGTAAACGTCAGCTTTGTCGTCTCTGACCATCTGCAGCGCCGTAAGCGAGCTGTTTGCGACAAGCTGTCGTGCCCGGGGAAAGCGCGCCCGCACCTGCGGGCCGGTCAGGAAGTCCTGCTCGATCACCACCCGCAGCCCATCCAGGTCGGGGATGTCGGAGGCACGCAGGTCATCCGGGCGTCCCACCAGGGCCAGCGGTGCCTCGCCATAGGCGGCGGTGTAGACCATGCAGCGGGTGCGGTCGGCACTGAGACCGACATTCATCACTACATCGATCTCGCCACGACATGCCGCATCCAGCACGGATGTCCAGTCTGGATAGCGCCGTGCCTCGACCTTCACGCCCAGCTGACGGGCGAGAAGCGACAGATAATCCGGCCCCAGGCCGACCTGCTGGCCATCACGGAGGGACTCGAACGGCGGCCAGCCGCTGTCATACTGGCCCACGACGATGCTTGGATGCGCGGCCAGGTACTCGCGCTGCAGGGGAGTGAGCGGCAGCAGTCCTGGCACGGCCTGTACCGGTGCGGCAGGCAGCACCAGCACGGCCAGCAGCAGGACCAGCCCGCGAACAGCCCAGCTACGCATCGGCGTCGATCTCCTAGAATCCTGCCAGGAACCGCGATGGTCGCGGTCCGGCGTGCCCGGTGGCCATACTAGAGCATGAGCTTGCGCATCATCATCGCAGACGACCACCCGGTGGTCCGTATCGGTACTCGTGCCGTCATCGAATCGAGCGGGGTGGGCCGCGTGGTCGGCGAAGCCGACAGCGCGCAGGCGCTGATGACCCTGCTCGGCAGCCAACCCTGCGACCTGCTGGTCACCGACTACTCGATGCCGGGCAGTCCCCAGGCCGACGGCTTCGCCATGATCGGCATGATCCGCCGCCGCCATCCCGACCTGCCGGTACTCATGCTCAGCGTCTCCAACAACCTGGCGATCCTGCGCATGGTGCTCGACAGCGGCGTGCTCGGCCTGGTCGACAAGAGCTCGTCGATGGACGAACTGCCGCAGGCCATCCAGGCGGTCTATCGCGGCCAGCCCTATATCAGCCGCAGCCTGCGCGAGCGGGTCGAGGCCGCCGGCAGCTGGCGCATGCGCGAGGGCGACGGCAAGCCACTGTCGCCGCGCGAGGTGGAGGTGCTGCGGCTGCTGGGCACCGGCATGACGGTGAAGGAGATCTCGCTGCAGCTGCACAAGAGCGTCAGCACCATCAGCCGGCAGAAGGGTGACGCCATGCTCAAACTGGGCCTGAAGGGCGACGCCGAGCTGTTCGATTACCTGCGCGACGGCAAGATCTGAGAGCCAGATCACACAAGAAGGGCATCTGCCACCGCCCTCTTTGACCGGCCGCCGATCTGTGCCAAGATGGTCTGGCATGAGTTCTCAATGCGAGGTCGAAGGAATCGACCGGCTCATGTCCTCGCTCCTGTCCCCCGGTGGATGGGGTGCGGTTTCCTGCCGGCCGTCTGGCCCGGCAACGCTGACCATGGAGAGGCGCATGCATCACCCCCCAAAACTACGTTGGACCCTGCCGTTGCCGCCCCTGCGCGCATTCGCGGCGTGCCTGCTCGTCTCTCTTTCCGCTGCCGCCTGCAGCGCCGCCGACCCGGCTCCCTCGTCCTCCCAGCCCGGCGCGCACGCGCAGGCTGCCAATGCGCCCCGACAGGATGTTGCCCCGATGCAGAACACTTCCCCCGATACCGCCGTCACCCCGCCCGACGCGCCGACCGTGATGTATTTCACCTACCAGCAGGACGGCGATGGCGCGACCTCCTATGAGGTCCAGAACGGCAGCGTGGCGACCTTCTGGTTCGGCCATCAGTTCACGCTCGACGGCACCACCTACTACACCGGGTTCTCCTGGGATACCCGCGAGCACTACGGCAAGCCCGGCGAGCAGCAGCCGGCCGGCCCGGATGACCGCGCCAACCTCGCCGAGGCCACCTTCGTGCTGGCCGGCGGCGATGCGAAGAAGCCGTGGAAGTTCCGTGGCCAGGAATGGACCATCGGCGCGCTCGGCGCCTACGACAAGGCCGACGACATCGATACCCGGCGCAAGCCGCTCGAACATCGCACGGCCGATGGCCGCCTGCTGCTGGCAGTGCCGACCAGCAGCTTCGACCGCGGCATCAGCGGCAGCGGCTACGCCCTGCTGCTGTTCAACCCGAAGCGCAGCGAAGACGACGTGGACAGCAAGGTCTGGCGCTATGTGGGTTCGGTGCGCACCGGCGAAGACAACAGCGCCGCCTGCGACGACGGCAACGTGATGCCGTGCACCGACAGCGATGGTGAGCTGGCCTTCATTGCCGACGGCAACGACCTGCCGCAGCTGACCGTGAGCTTCAAGGGCACCACCATCGAAGGTCCGGGCAAGACCCGTGCGCTGGGTGCCGGCGACGCCGTGCACTACCGCTTCGACAGCGCGACGCAGCAGTACCTCGCGCGCTGATTCCCACCCGCACACGCGGGTTACCTGTTGACCGACATGTTCTTGACTCACGGATGAGTCCGGTTGGCGATTCGCGGCATCCGCCGCTCCATCAACCCCGAGGAAAACGTCATGGCACAGCATGACTACAGCAGAAAGGAAGTCCTGGACATCGTCGAGCAGGTCGCCAGGCAGAAGGGCATCCCCGTGGATGACTTCATGCGCTTCGCGCACATCGAGACCGGCGGCAGCTTCAACGAGCGCGCGCACAACACCTCGTCCGGTGCCAAGGGCCTGTTCCAGTTCGTGCCCGGTTCCGCGCGCCAGTACCACCTGACCGGCCACGAGTTCGATCCGACCCGCAACACCGAAGCAGCCGCGCAGATGTACCAGGACAACCTGGAGTCGATGGCGCGCCGCAACGAGCGCACCGGCAATCCGTACCTGTCCGGGGGCAACACGCCCACCGGCCTGGACCTGTACCTGGCCCACCAGCAGGGCAGCGCCGGCTATGGCTCGGTGCAGACTGCGATCGCCACCGGCACCTTCGGCGTGGTGCGCAACGGCGATGGCGAAGAAATCAACATGCGCCGCAACGTACTGAACCAGATCGGCTCGGATGCCAAGGCGCTGACCGGCCACACCCTGGCCGAGATGCGCGGCATGAACGATGGCGACCTGGCGCGGACATTCTCCAGCTACTACATCCACAAGTACGCGGCGATCAGCATTCCGGAAAAGAACATCGAACCGCAGGCGGTGGCGCAGGGCCAGGGCCAGACCCAGACCCCGGCAGCGCCTGCACAGGCCAGCGCAGCCGTGGCGGCGGGTGCAGCCACGCTGGCGGCAACCGCAACGGCAGCTGCCACACCGAAGCCAGGCATTGAACTGCAGGCCGCCTACGAGGCCGGCGTGAAGTACGACGACGTCAAGTACGCCATCAACATCCCGGGCCACGCGCTGTACGTACCGGGCAAGACCGGCAAGAACGTGGAGCAGGGTTACATCGACTGTTCCGGCTGGGTCGGCACGCTGCAGAACCGGACCATGGACGAGATCAACCAGAAGGCCGGGCACGCGGTGTTCAGCAAGGCTGATCGCATCGACCTGGGCAACCTCGGTTCCGGTGGGATCGTGCGCAAGGCGTTCGACCAGTCCGGCGTGCTGCTGGACCGCGACGCGATCCTGAAGCCCGATGCGCTGAAGGAAGGCATGATCATCGGCCTGGATACGGCCAGGACCCGCCATGAGCACTGGAACGGCATCGACCACATCGTGATGGTGGTGCGCGACCCCAACACCGACAAGCTGCTGATCAGCCAGTCCACCGGCAGCAAGGGCGTGCACACCATGCCGGTCGAGGACTACCTCAAGCAGGTGAAGGACCACCCGAACTGGAAGCTGTACGCCTCCGATCCGCTGTCCAAGGCCCGCGACCTGCTGGAAAACCGCACCCCGTCGCACGAGCAGACCCAGGGCAAGCCTGCGGCCGAGCACAAGGCCGCTGCCACGCCGCACGCCGAACTGTACAAGCAGGGCGCGCACAGCGAGGGCGTGCGCAAGGTGCAGGAGCAGCTGGGCCACCTGGGCTACGTCGGCGCCGACGGCAAGCCGCTGGTCGAAGATGGCCGCTTCGGCCGCAACACCGACGCGGCAGTGCGCCAGCTGCAGAAGGACAACGGCCTGGTGGTCGACGGCATTGTCGGAGCGAAGACCCTGGAGGCAATCAAGGACGCACGCGAACGGCCGTTGCTGAACGACGAGCGGCACCCGCGCAATCCGTTGTTCATCCAGGCCAGCAAGGGTCTGGAACTGCTGCCGGCCGGGACCTTCAAGGACCGCCACACGCTGGAAAGCGCTGCTGCGGCTTTGACCAAGGAGGCGCATGCCGCCGGCCTGCAGCGCATCGACTCGGTGGTGCCCAGCCCGAACGGTGAGCGCCTGTTCGCCGTGCAGGGCACCATCGGCGACCCCGCCGCCAGCCGCGTGGCGGTGGAGACCCGTGCCGCCAGCGAGCAGAGCCTGGCGCTCAGCAGCGGTGCCGTGCAGGGCGCGCCGAACGTGCTGCATCAGCAGCAGGAGACGCAGCAGGAGCAGGCCCGGCAGGCGCAGAAGGCGATGGGCGTCTAGGCCCGCGGCGCCTTGCAGACCGGGAAAGGGCCACGCCATGCGTGGCCCTTTTCTTATCTGCCAGCTGAGCGGCCGGGGCCGCTTTCAGCCTTGCTTCATGCCGCCTGCCGCTAGATGAATGCGCAAGCCGCACGGTGGACCAGGCAATGTTCCGGCAATGTTGGAACGCCAGCGTGGTCTCCACGGCAGCCGGGGCGCCCCGCGCCCTCCCTGCCCAGCGTGGCATGCACCTCACAGGAGAACCGAACATGCTCAGTACTTCCGCACTCAGCTTCCGTGGTCTGGCGATGGCCCTGGCACTGGTGGCCGGTGTCGCCGTGGTCAGCGATGCCAGCGCGATGTCGAGGAAGGACAAGCGCACCCTGGTCGGCGCCGTGGTCGGTGGCGTGGCCGGCAACCTGCTCTCCAACGGTGATCCCGCTGCCACTGTCGGCGGTGCCGTGGCCGGCGGCGCGATCGGCAACCTGACCACCTCCGACCGCCGCGACCGTCGTTACTACGACAATCGCCGTTACGACGACCGCTACGATCGCCGTTACGATCGCGGCTACTACCGCAGCGGCTACTACGACCGTGGCGACGACCGTCGCTGGCAGCGCGAGCGCAACTACGACAATCGCTATTACCACGACCGCGGTCGCCATCGCGGCTGGTAACCCGGCGCGGCGGTACCGCCGATGACGATGCCACGACGGGCGGGTCCATGACCCGCCCGTTTGCGTTGCGGGCGGCCATGGCGTTGAATGCGCAGCCTTGGATGTGACTTTCCCCACTGGGGCTGCGGCATGACTTCTTCTTCCCACCGGGTGCAGGGCCTCAACAACGACGAGGTTGCTGCCGACTGGCCGCCGATCAGCGCCGCAGACCTCGCGTGGCTGCGCCAGCGCTTTCCGCAGCTGGATGCGGACAGCCACCCGCACTGGCACAGTCCTCGGCCACTGTCGGCCGCTGCCATCGTCAATGGCACGCGCGGACCGGTGTTCATCAAGCGCCACCACCACAGTGTGCGCAGTGCGGCCTGCCTGGAAGAAGAACACCGCTTCATCGCCCATCTCGCCGCGGCCGGCGTGCCGGTGGTGCAGGTGCTGCCGGCCGCTGATGGCCACAGCGCCGTCGAGCATGGCGAATGGACCTTCGAGCTGCATGCGGTTGGCGTCGGCGAAGATCTGTACCGCGATGCCGTGTCGTGGTCGCTGCTGACCGATGTCGCGCAGGCCCGCGAAGCCGGGCGTGCACTCGCACAGCTGCACCGCGCTGCGGCCAGCTACCACGCAGCGCAGCGCAGTACCCATGTGCTGGTCGCGCGCGACGATCTCATCCGCGCCGACGATCCGATCGCGGCCATCAAGGCGGGGCTGCACGAGCGCCCCGGGCTGGCCCGCTATCTCGCGCGCATTCCCTGGGAAGCGCAGCTGCAGCGCGACGTGCTGCCGTGGCATGCCGGCCTGGCCGAGCGCCTGCGCGACGAACCGCGACTATGGGCGCACAACGACTGGCATGTCTCCAACCTGCTGTGGCGCGATGGACAGGTCAGCACCGTGCTGGATTTCGGCCTGGCCTCGCCCACCAGCGCCCTGTTCGACCTCGCCACCGCGATCGAGCGCAACGCAGTGGCGTGGCTGGAACTGGAGCGCGGCATGGAGGCGGTGCGCATCGATATCGCGCTGGCCCTGATCGACGGCTACCGCAAGGTGCTGCCGCTGTCGGCGGCACGCGTGCAGCTGCTGGCCGACCTGCTGCCGATGGTGCATTTCGACTTCGCACTATCCGAAGTGGAGTATTTCGAAGGCATCACCGGCTCCACCGCAAACGCGGATGTGGCCTGGCAGCCGTTCATGCTGGGGCACCCGGCGTGGTTCCACAGCGCGCCGGGACAGGCACTGCTGCAGGCGTTGCGCGCAGTCGCGTGACCCGGTTGGCGCACCGTCCGGGTCACCGTCGGGGTCAGATCCCTTTCCTGCGGACAGGGATCTGCCCCCGCAGCCTGAAGAGCACCCACTCGCAAATCCGTACCATTTGTAGTGAAATGGTCACCTGAAGCGGGGGTGCCTGGATCTGCCAGGCTGAGAGAGTCCCTTGGAACCTGATCCGGTTTGCACCGGCGTAGGGAGCTTTGAGCCGCAGCCACACCCCCGTCATGGGCCGGTGCACCTGCGCGCCGTCGCTTCGTCTCCCTTGTTGTCCGAAGACGAACCGAATGAACCGCTGCCTGCGCCCCACCCTGCTCTCCCTCGCCCTCTGCGCCGCGCTGCCGCTGCATGCCAGCGAGGCCGATGCATCTCCCGATGCGGCTGCCACTGGTGCCGAACGCTCGCCGACCGAACTGGCGGTAGTGCGCGTGCAGGCCGGCAAGCCGAAGGCCGATGCCTCGCGCGTGAACGCCTTCGGTGGTGGTTCCTGGAAGGAGACGCCGGCGTCGGTGAACGTGCTTGAGCGCGACTACCTCGACCGCCGCCAGGTGCGTTCGCTGTCCGAGCTGGCCAGCAACGATGCCTCGCTGGGCGATGCGTACGCGCCGGTCGGCTACTACCAGAACATCGCCATCCGTGGCTTCGCGCTGGACGCCGCCACCGGCTACCGCTTCAACGGCCTGTCCATCGCCGGCGAACAGCGCCTGGCGCTGGAGAACGTGCAGTCGGTTGAGATCCTCAAGGGTGAAGCTGGCCTGGCTGCAGGCGTGATGGCACCCGGCGGCATCATCAACTACATCGGCAAGCGACCGGCCGAAGTGCGCACGGTCACCCTCGGCACCGATTCGGAAGGCTCGCGCTACGCCGCCGTCGATGTCGGCCACTGGATCACCCCGCGTTTCGGCCTGCGCCTGAATGCCGCATGGGATGCCAGCAATTCCTATGTCGAGCACGCCGATGGCCGTCGCAACTTCTATTCACTGGCCGCCGACTGGCTGATCGGCGAACGCGGCAAGCTGGAAGTGGATGCCAACTACCAGACCAGTTCGCAGCGCTCGGTGTCGGGCTACCAGCTGCTGGGCGCGCGCGAGCTGCCGCACGGCGTGGATCGCGAATTCCTGCTCGGCTACCAGCCCTGGCAGCGCCCGGTGGATATCGCCAGCACCAACATCACCGCGTTGCACACCTACGACTTCAACGATGCCTGGCAGTCGCGCGTCTCGGTCGGCCACAGCCGCTCGGTGATCGATGACAACGTCGCCTTCGCCTATGGCTGCTACTACGCCACGCAGTGCGCCGATGGCAGCGTGCCGGGCAACTACTTCGCGCCCAATGGCGACTACGACGTCTACGACTACCGCAGCCCGGACGACACCCGCCGCAACCAGCAGGCCCGTGCCGAGCTGCGTGGCCGCTTCGAGACCGGCAGCGTCGGCCACCAGCTGACCCTCGGTGCCGATTACTTCCGCCGCACCGTGGACAAGCGCCCGAGCGTCAACGAGTACGTCGGCACCAGCAACATCCACGATGCGCAGGTGCCGGTGTTCGAACCGTCGCCGAAGATGCCCGGCCCCTCCGCACGACGCCTGGACAGCCGCCAGACCGCGTTCTTCGCGCTGGACCGGATGAGCTTCGGTGATGACTGGCAGTGGCTGGCCGGCGGCCGCTTCGTGCGCCTGGACGAGCGTGCCTACGACAAGCGTGGTACCCCGCAGCGGCACAGCCGCCTGTCGCGTTTCCTGCCGCAGACCGCCGTGGTGTGGAAGGCCACCGATCAGCTCAATGCCTATGCCAGCTATGTGCGCGGCATCTCGCTGGGCCAGGAAGCGCCGTTCTGGACCAGCAATGCCGACACCTTCCTGCCATCGGTGCAGTCGCGCCAGCTGGAAGTGGGCGTGAAGTACGTGCCGGTCGAGGCGCTGACGCTGGGCGCAGCCGTGTTCCGCATCTCGCAGCCGTACCAGTACGCCAAGCCGGACAGCAGCGACGTCGGCTACACCTTCGTCGAGGAAGGCACGCAGACCCACACCGGCCTGGAGCTGACTGCCAACGGGCAGCTGACAGGCGCGCTGCAGATCGTGGCCAGCGCCAGCGTGCTGCAGGCGCGCGCGCGCGACACCGGCACCCCGGCCTATGAAGGCCATCAGTTGGTGAATGTGCCAAAGGTGCGCGCCAGCGTGCACGTGGCCTATGCGCTCCCGTTCGTGCAGGGCCTGGATGTGACCGGCGGCTGGCGCTATGCCGGTGCCAACGTGGCACGCGCCGACGGTGGTGTACGCGCACCGGACTACTCGGTGTTCGATGCCGGTCTGCGCTTCCAGCATCGCCTGCACGAGCGTGCGGTGACCTGGAACCTGTCGGTGGACAACGTGTTCAACCGCTTCTACTGGCGCGATACCGGCAGCAGTGGCGGTGACTACTACCTGTTCCCCGGCGCACCGCGACAGGCCCGCCTGTCGGTGACGTTCGCGCTGTGAGCGGCGTGATGCTCGAGTGGACCGCCGCGCTGTGCAGCATCCTCGGCGTCTGGCTGATGGCCCGGCGCCGGCTGGTAGCGTGGCCGGTGGGCCTGCTGTCGGTGGCGCTGTACGGGCTGGTGTTCGCCGAGGCCAAGCTGTACTCGGATACCCTGCTGCAGGTCGCCTTCGGTGGTTTCCTGGTCTATGGCTGGCTCAACTGGCGGCAGCACGCCGCCGACGAGGGCAGCGTCCGCATCGTGCCACTGGCGCGCGGCAAGCTGCTGCGCGACCTGGCCATCGGCCTCTGCGGCGGCGTGGCGCTGGGTGCGGCCATGCACACCTTCACCGATGCCGCGCTGCCGTGGCTGGACGCGATGCTGACCGCGCTGAGCCTGGTCGGCCAGTGGTGGCAGGCACGCCGCCACGTGGCCTGCTGGTGGATATGGATCGCGGTGGACGTGGTCTACGTGGGCGCGTACCTGTTCAAGTCGCTGCACGTGACCGCCGCGCTGTACGTGTTCTTCCTCGGCCTGGCCGTGTTCGGGCTGCGCGCATGGAGCGCGGCCGCGCGTGAACCGCAGGTGGCAACCCAGTAGAGCCACGCCATGCGTGGCCGGGGCCTACCGGTAGTCGCCAACCTTGGTTGGCGCACGCCTGCCGACCAGGGTCGACATCTACCAGGCGCATCCACGCATGGCGTGAATCTACTGGGTAAGCAGCAGGCCCAGCCGCAGCGGCTGACGCATGTCGGCCGGTGGGGCTGCCTGCAAGGGCGCGGCCTGCAGGGTCGCGCGCAGGTCGGCGTCGACCTGGGCGTCACCCAGGCTATCGAATTCGAGTTTCGAGATGCGGCCATCCGCCGCGATCCACACGCTCACCGGCAGCGGCGTCGGTGCGTCCGGATGTGCCTGCAGCCATTCCAGTACGCGCTGCGCCTGTGGGTCCTGCTCCTGCTGCAGCCGCTGCTGCAACTGGCCGCCCACGGCGGCGGCATAGGCCATCCAGTGTGCGGGAGCCTCCTGCGCGGAAACGCTGGCACTTCCAAGTGCGAGCGCACCGAACAGTGCGGCCAACGGCCGCCACCAGCGGCGTACGCCGGTCCTGTTTCCTGCCATGGTCATCGCCAGCCTCCTGCACTTCCATCCAACGTCTGATGGTCGGCGCGGTAGATGACAGGCAGATGGCGGGCGGCACTGCCCGGCGCGATCAGTCGCCCAGGTCGGCCAGCACCTTGCGCGAGGGCGCGAAGAAGGTCACGCCGGTGGTGGCGGTGGAGAAGTCGAGGATGCGGTCGTGCAGCGGCGCGGGATTGCCGATGAACATGCGCTCGAGCATCTTCTCGATCACCCACAGGCGGCGCGTGTAGCCGATGAAGTAGGTGCCGTACTCGCCACGGCCCGGGTTGGCGAACGGCATGTTGTCGCGCAGGATCTCATGCTCGCCGTCGGCGTCTTCGATGGTGCACAGGGTCTTGTGCGATTTCTGCGCATCGGCCGGCGCATCGTCCAGTTCGATGTTGTCGTGCTTGGTGCGGCCGATGATCGCTTCCTGCGCCTCGGTCTTCTGCGCGCGCCAGGCATCGAGGTTGTGCAGGTACTTCTGCACCACCACATAGCTGCCACCGGCATGCGCCGGGTCTTCATCGCCCACGATGGTGGCTTCCGGAAGCGACAGCCCTTCCGGGTTGGCGGTGCCATCGACGAAGTCGAGCAGGTCGCGGCCATCGAAGTAGCGGAAACCGGCCACGTCATCGACCGTTTCCACCGCATCACCGAACGCCATCAACAGGTTGCGCTCGAACGCCACGATCAGATCCATGGTGCGTGCGCGGATGTGATACAGCAGGTCTCCGGGTGTGGACACTGCCGTGTGGGTAGCGCCTTTGATCTCGCGGAACGGCTGCAGCTCACGCGGCGGCGTGGCGCCCACCAGCGGCTGCCACACGCGGTGACCAATGGCCACGTTGCAGGTGAAGGTGCGCTCGATCTCGCGGATGGCGGTGTTCTTGATCAGGTCATCGGTGCTGGCCAGCACCTCGCGTGCCTTGGCGATCGACGCCTCGTCATCCTTCACCTTCAGCACCAGGAACGCCGCCGAATGGGTGAGCGGCGCGGTGATCTGCTGCGGCTCGTTTTCGAGCGTGTGGTTGAGGGCGGTGATCGGTGCGGGCTGGGAGTTCACGGCGGTTCCTGCTGGCTTGAGGCGGGCGCATCGCATGTAGCGATGTGCGGGCGATCATAGCGGAACCGCCTGACCGGGGACGGAGCGGTTCTCGTTCCGTCCACTGGCGAAGGCACGAAGACCTCAATCCACATCACTCCAGACCGCCAGCTCGTAGCCATCCAGATCGCGGAAGTGGAAGCGACGGCCACCGGGGAAGGCGAACACCGCCTGCACCACCTCGCCACCGGCGGCGATCACGCGCTGCTGGGCGTCGGCAAGGTCCGCGCAGTAGAGAATCACCAGTGGGCCGCCCTGCGTACGTACCGGTGTGTCGGACACCAAGCCGCCTTTCAGGCGGCCGTCGTCGAACTCGGTGTAGGCCGGGCCGTAGTCCGTGAAATTCCAGCCGAACACCTCGCCGTAGAAGCGTTTGCTGCGGGCGATGTCGGCGACGTTGAATTCGATGTTGTCGATGCGGCGTTCGGCATCGGGGGGGGCGGCGTGGCTCATGGCGTGACTCCTGGGTGGGAGCCCCAGCTTCGGTCAGCGCGGCACGGCGGTCTTGAAGAAAACGGCCATCATCGGCCCCATTCCAGGCGCAGCTGCCGTGCGGTCATGCTGGCAAGCTCGCGCGCCTCGCGGCTGAGGTGGGCCTGGTCGGCATAGCCGGCATCAGCGGCCAGCATCGCCAACGAGTGCTGCGGCAGCGCGCGGCTATGGCGAAGAAAGCGTTGCAGGCGCAGGATCCGCTCCAGCGTCTTGGCGCCGTAGCCGAACTGCGACTGGCTGAAACGCCGCAGGCTGCGCGGGCTCAGACTCAAGTGCGCCGCCAGCGTATCCAGCGTGGCGTGACCCGCGGCGAGCGCCTGGAACAGGACATGTGCACGCTGCGCCGGGGTGTCGAGTGCGGCAGCGCCCATATGCCGCTGCAGGCAGGACGCCATCCGCTGCAGGCGCTGCGCTGGCGCGGTATCGCCGATGGAGGCTGCAGCCTTCTTCGCCCACGCGCCCTTCAGATCGGCCAGTGGCACCGCCTGGCCGATGATCTCGGCCAAGGGCAGGCCAAGCGCGGCCAATGCCTGGCCAGGTCGGAAGCGTGCCCCCAGCACCTGCGCACCGGGTGCAAGCGCCGGGTGTGCGGCCACACGATCTGGGCCGACCACGAACAGCGCGCCGTCGCGCCAGAGAATGTCCACGCAGCCATCGGGCAATACGGTGATGTGCCGATCGGCACCGGCAGGAAGCTGGCTCTGCCACAGCTGGCCGAAGTGGCCACGCAGCGGCGCAGGCGCCAGATGCTCCTGGTAGGCCGTGCCAGTACCTTCGAGGGAGGAAGGGTCGCCCATGCCGCATTGTGGCGCCACAGGGCCCATAAAAGTGAAGCCCGGCGCGAGGCCGGGCTTCGGTTGGCGTGTGGGAGAGAGAGAGAGTCACACGCCAGCACAACACGCACTAACGACAGGCGTTTGTTACCAGGTGAAGCGCGGGCCCACGAACCACTCGCGGTCGCCGGCCTTGGCCAGCTTCACTTCGCCACTCAGGCCCCAGTTCTGGTTGAACTTGGCGGTGGCGCCGACGCGGCCGTAGAACTCGCCGTCCGGGTTGTAGCCGTGCTTCTTGCTGAAATCTTCGTAGCCGGCCATCACGTAGCCTTCCACGTACGGGTTGAACGCGGTGCGCACGCCCACTTCGGTGGAGTAGCCGTTGAAGTCCAGGCCGCGCTTCTCGTCGTACTTCTGGTAGGCAACGCGAGCCACCAGGTCGGTGTTCGGTGCGATGCCGTAGTTGTAGCCGACACCCAGGCGCCACTGGTCGACGTCATTCTTGAACTTGTCGGTCTCCTGGGCGCTGTAGTCGCCAAAGACGTGGAAGTTCGGGTGCACCGCAACGGAACCCTTCACCTTCCAGCCATCGGCGTCGCCGCCCTTGGCATCGGTGTTCACGTAGCCGCCTTCAACGTAGTTGTACGACAGGCCATCGGTTGCCGATGCAGCGAACGGCAGAGCAGCCAGAAGACCCAGGGCAAGCAGCGAATTCTTGTTCATCGGGACACACCTTTAATTATTTTGGTTTCGTCGACCGCCTCCCGGGAGGGGGAGAGAGAGGAGGCGGTCGACAGGTGTGAATTATCCGTTAGGGGGTCTAATCAACCCTGAATATTGAACTGACTGGTGTATAAATAAGGCTGGCGTTCAGGGAACTCCGCATGGCATTGCTGTCGGCTTCTTACGCGCATCACGCTCGATGCTTGATGCGGGCACTGATCCTGATCGCCTCACCGATCGCGCTGCTGCAGGCACAGGCGGCTGAGCATGTCGGTCCTGCCGGGCACATCGTCGTACAGACAGACGATGTCACGCGCTTCTTCAAGGTGCTGGACGCCAACCATGGGCGCCCAAGCGCCGATGATCTGCAGCACGGCTATCTGGATGCGGGTACGGATGCCCTGCGCAGCTTCACCGACAGCCGTATCGGCTCGATGGAGCGGCTGGCCAGGGCCATCCAGGACAAGCCGGCATTGTTTGCGAAAGCGAGAGCCTGCGCGACCGCATTGCCATCGATCCGCACGCGCGTCGCCGCTGCCGTCGATCAGCTCGGCGCCTTGTTGCCATCTGCGCGCTTTCCCCCGGTCACCGTACTGGTGGGCCGCGGCAACAGTGGTGGCGTTACCACCGAAGCAGGTGTGGTCATTGGACTGGAAGCGCTGTGCAACGCTGACTGGATGCAGGCCGATGCAAGCGACCGCTTCGTGCACCTGATCGCCCATGAGTACGTGCACGTGCAACAGCCCGGCGCGCGCGTTGATGTCGAGCAGCCCACCCTGCTCTATCAGACGCTGCTGGAAGGCGGCGCCGAATACGTGGCCGAACGGATCTCCGGGCAACCGGCCAACGCGCATCTGCAGCATTGGGCGCAGGGTCGCGAGTGTGCGCTGGAGCGCGCGTTCCTGCAGGACAGCATGGGTACCGATCTTTCGAGGTGGCTGTACAACGGCCCCGGCGACGATACGCGCCGCGGAGATCTGGGCTACTGGATCGGCTACCGCATCGCCCATGCCTATGTTGCGCGCGCGCCCGACACGCCCAACGCCATCGCCGAACTGCTGGCTGTCCAGCCTGGAAACGCTGCAGCGCTGCTGGAAGCAAGTGGATGGCAACCTGCGTGCGGAGCAGGCGAAAGCACGCAGACGCACATGCTGTGATGCAGGCTTCATGCAGGTGAATGGGTGATATTGAACAGGCACAAGGCGATACGCCGGTGCAGATCAGCTCGCTTGATCCCGCTTGTTAAGGTTCGTTGATTTACAGGCCTTCACAGCCCATCCACGTACTCAAATTCCAGCTGAAAGCGCTTGGTAGCGCCGGGAACAAACGCCGCTATATTCCAGCTTCCCCAGACGAAGGAGGGAGTGGAATGAAGCTCAACCCGCAACACATGAAGATGGCCCGTGCACTCAGCGTGGCGCTCATCGCCACCGTGAGCCTTGGCGCTTGCGCCTCTTACAAGAACGAGTTTGCAACGATCAACTCGCGTCTCGACCAGCTCGATGTAAAGGTGCAGGGCGCCGCCCAGAGTGCCGAGTCCGCCAACCAGTCGGCGCAGCAGGCCAACCAGCGTCTGGACCAGATCGAAGGTCGCGTGCAGCAGCTTGAAAGGGCACCTGCCGGCCGCAAGCCGCGCGGCTGATCGCTCCCTCACCGTTTGAATTGATCCACCTCTGTATTGGGAACCAGTGGCCTTCGCCGGCCACTGGCATCCTTCCACCAAGATTTCATTGCAAGGAGCCGTCCCATTCGTACCTCCTCCTCCCCTGCACGCCGCGCCCTCCATGCCGCATTGGCCATGGCACTGGCCGTTGCGTGCAGCGGCGTAGCCAACGCCAGGGACAAGGACGCACCTGCACCCCCGGTGGCCACAGTCGATGAACTTCCCGCTGACCAGAGCGTCTCCGAGACGGTGATCGAACTGGCCGGCTGGGTGGTCGCCAGCAAGGACAACCAGGGCTATCCGTTCGCGATCATGGACAAGGCCGCGGCGCAGGTGCTGGTCTTCAGCGGCGACGGCAAGCTGCGCGGTGCCGCACCGGCGCTGTTCGGTTCGGCCATCGGCGATCACTCCGCACCCGGCGTTGCCAAGCTCGCGCTGAGTGCGATTCCAGGCCATGACCGCACTACCCCGGCGGGCCGTTTCATTGGTGGCTATGGCCCCTCCGACGATGCCGGTCGCGTGCTGTGGGTGGACTACGATTCCGCCGTTTCGATGCACCCGCTGCCGCCAGGCACCCCGAAAGAGAAGCGCGCCCAACGGCTGGCATCACCTTCGCCGGACGACAACCGCGTTACGCACGGCTGCATCAACGTCACGCCTGCGTTCTACGAGCAGATCGTGCAATCCACGTTCGAGAAGGGCGGTGTGTTCTACATCCTTCCGGACAAGGATTCGATCGCGAAGACGTTCCCGGAGTTCGCGCACAGCCGGGGCGATGCAAAGGACGAAGACGAGAAGGGCGCGCGGCGCGCGAGCAAGTAACAGACGCTTTGCCTGCGGCCATCGCTGGTTGTGGCCGGGGTGCGGCCAGGCCTGTTGAGGTTGCGAGCCTGCGCTGCAGGCAGAGGTTCCCGGGCACGCTCCTGGCAGGCCCCACCTGGACCCCACTCATCGCGGACGTCCCACCCCCGTGGCGCTGCCCATATGGACCGGATGAGGCATCGCGCTCCCACGACGTCAAAGAATCCTTGAGTTCATGAGGATTTTGGGGGGGCTGGACACCTTTGCAAATAAATCCTTATTTCAATGAGGATTTTCTTGCATCCAGCTCTTTTGCCAAGAAATCCTTAAGATCGAAAGGATTCTAAGGAATCCTGGGTTTTGCGCGAATAATCCTCACTGCAGTGAGGATTATATGGTATAGACGATGGGTCGAATCCAGAGCGTCAGGCTCTGCTGGGGGAGTTCCCATTGAAGATCAGGCTTGAGAAGGCTGAGGCCTTGGGACCACTGGTGAGAGCCGCCCGCAAGCATCAGGGACTGCGCCAGGATGCAACCGCCGAAGGCATCGGGGTCAGCGAAAATTTCCTGGCCAAGGTCGAACGCGGCGGTACCACGGTGCAATGGGGCAAGTTGTTCACCGTGCTTGACGAGCTGGGGCTGCATGTCGAAATCGACGTGCCGGACGAAGCGATGGCCCTGCTGGCCAAACGTGCCAACGGGAAGGTGCCATGAGCGCCCCCCGTATCGATCTCAAGGACGTCATTACAACGACCGTCCTGTCTGGACTGCACTATCCGCTTCCACCACGCGAACTGCAGGTCAGCATCGACGAAGCGCCGGTGGGCCGCCTGACCGAAGCAGCGAACCTGTGGCGCTTCACCTATGCGCCGGAGTGGCTCGGCAGCGCACATCGGTTTCCACTGGCGCCTGCGTTGCCACTGCAAGACACCGCCATCCTCGATGGCTCCAGCCAACGCCCCGTGCAGTGGTACTTCGACAATCTGCTGCCGGAAGAGCAGCAACGCACGCTGATGGCAACCGATGCCAGGGTGGATGGCGCGGACGCGTTCGCATTGCTGGCCGCCTATGGCGCGGAATCGGCTGGCTCGTTGACGCTGCTGCCTCCAGGCCAGCGCCTGCCACCCGGCGGCAGAAAACCACTGCCCGATGCGGAACTCTCCACGCGTATCCAAGGCCTGCCACGCACGTCGCTTGCGGCGGGTGCCGCCAAGCGCATGTCACTGGCAGGTGCCCAGCACAAGCTGGCAATCATCGAGACAGGGGGAGAACTCTACCAACCTCTGGGCGCCGAGCCCTCGACCCACATCCTCAAGCCTGACAGCACCAGCAGCAGTTATCCCCACAGCGTGGCCAACGAGTGGTTCGTGATGCGCCTTGCACAGCGCATGGGGCTGCAGGTGCCGAAGATCGAGCGCCGCTACGTACCGGAGCCGGTCTTCATCATCGAGCGCTTTGATCGCGAAATCACCGCCGATGCCATCCATCGCCGTCATGCCATCGACGCCTGCCAGCTGCTCAACCTCGACCGGCAGTTCAAGTACACGCTCGGCAGCATCGACACCCTGAAGGTCATCGTCGAGCAATGCAGAAGCAAGCTCAAGACGCGCGTCCGCCTGTTCGACTGGATGATCTTCAATGTACTCACCGGCAACAACGATGCGCACCTGAAGAACCTGAGCTTCCTGGTCGACAGCAGGGGCATCGAACTGGCCCCCCACTACGACCTGCTGTCCACCGCATGTTACGAGACCCGCGCGTATGCCGACGAGGGCGCACGTTGGCCAGAACGCTCGGAACTGTCGTGGCCCATTCTCGGTGTCGCGCGCTTCCACGACCTTCGTTTCGAGCATCTGGTTTCTGCCGGTGAAGCGCTGGGCCTGGGAAGGCCGGCTGCCACCCGGCAGCTGCGCCATCAGATCGACCGCATCACGAGCGAAGCCCAGGCGCTTTACGCGCTGGTGCTGCAGGAAAACCAGCAATGGTCGACCCGTTTCGACATCGGCCCAACCCTGGAAGGCGAAGTGCATTTCCTGAGAACACTGGTCCACGTGATCATCGCCGACATGGTGAGGCAGCTTTCACCGGCATGATGCGGCCGCCGGAACATCATCCGGCGTCACCACCGATTACTCGCAGGACTCGCCTTCTTCCTTCAGCATCGCTTTGTCCACCGGCTGCTCGCGCTCGATCAGCGCGCGCTGCTCGTCGCTGGGTTCACCCAGCCACCAGATTCTGCAGCGCGCGGTAAGGCGGCCGACCATCTTCGACTGATCGGGCGAGTACAGCATCGCCAATGCGGTGCCGGGGCAGTCGTGGGCCTGGCAGGCGGTGTAGAACCACCATGGCTCGCCCTGCAGCACCACCAGCTCGCCGGGCCCGCTGGGCCCGCTCAGCAGGCGTTCGCGCAGCGATGGGATGTCCTTGTCGGCGGATTCGGCCGCCGCCGTGTTCTTCATCAGGGCGTTGAACGCGGCCAGCACCTTCGGGTCCTTGCGGCCGCAGTCGTCCACGGTGTTGCCGCCGACCAGGGTGAAGAAGTGGGTCGCCAGCGGATTGTCCGCGCAGGTGAGTTCGCCGCCAGCACCCGGGTCTTCCGGTTCGCCTTCGTTGTCCCACACCGAGGGGTCCACGCCGTCTTCGATGGACGGTTCCTTCTCGACCACCGTTGCCGTGGCGGCCGGTGCTTCGGTGGCCGGTGCCGGTGCGGTCGGTGCTGCATCCGGCGCTGGTGCCTGTCCGCAGGCGGCCAGCAGTGCGACCGTCAGTGCCATCCCTGTGATTCGAATCTTCATTCCGTGTCCTTGTCTGATCTGCGGTGCATGCCGCCGCGCGGGCGCCTGCGTGATTCTAACCAGCAGCGCGCTAGGATGCGTTCGTCGACTTCCTATCATCCCAAGGGCCTGGACGCATGCGCCGCACACGACTCGCCGTGATTTTCTGCAGTGCCCTGCTGCTGGCAATTCCGGCAATCGCCCACGATGCCGAAAGCACGAAGGCGGCACAGCCGCTTCCCGATGCGGCCTTGCCCGCGACACTGGATCGCGTACTGCGCGACTACGAGCAGGCCTGGCGCAGCGGTGATGCCAAGGCACTGGCTGCGCTGTTCGCCGAGGATGGCTTTGTGCTGCAGAGCAGCCAGCTACCCGTGCGTGGGCGCAGTGCAATCGAAGCCGCGTATTCCGGCCAGGGTGGCAGCCCGTTGCGGCTGCGTGCGTTGGCGTACTCGGTGGACGGGAACACGGGCTACATCATTGGTGCCTACCGCTACGGCAACAACATGGGGGACACCGGCAAATTCACGCTGACGCTGAAGCGCGTGGGCGATGGACCGTGGTTGATATTCTCGGACATGGACAACGGCAACGCGCCGCCACGGGCGCGGTGATGGATTCCGCCGGGCATGGCCCGGCGCTACCGGGCGCCAACCAAGGTTGGCGGCTACCGGAAGCGGGTTCCGGAGTAGATCTACGCCATGCCTGGACGGCGCGAAAAAAAAACCCGGCGCGTGGCCGGGATTTTTCGATTCACTTGAACAGCGTGTCCGGATATTCCGGTTTCTGTTCCCGCGCCAGCAGCGCGCGCAGGCCTTCCTCAGGCGTCTGCTCGCCGTGCAGCACGGCACGCACGCGGTCGGAGATCGGCAGGTCGATGCCATGACGGCGTGCCTGTCGCATCACTTCGTCGGCGGTCTGCACCGACTCGACCACCTGGCCGATTTCGCGCACGGCATCCTGCAGCGTCTGGCCACGGCCCAGGGCCAGGCCCAGGCGACGGTTGCGCGACAGGTCGCCGGTGCAGGTCAGCACCAGATCGCCGAGGCCGGCCAGGCCCATCAGCGTTTCCGGCTTGGCGCCGATCGCAGCGGCCAAGCGCAGCATCTCGTTGAGGCCGCGCGTGATCAGGCCGGCACGGGCGTTGAGGCCCAGCTGCATGCCATCGGCCACGCCGGTGGCCACGGCCAGTACGTTCTTCATCGCGCCACCCAGCTCGGCACCGACCATGTCGTCGCCGGTGTAAGCGCGGAACGCAGGGCCGTGCATCGCCTCAGCCACCGTCTGCGCAAACTCGGGCACGTCGCCATGCACGGTGATCGCAGTCGGCAGGCCCTGGGTCACTTCCTTGGCGAACGACGGGCCGGTGACGACGGCCAGCGGCACGTCCTCGCCCAGCACTTCGCGCGCCACTTCATGCAGGAAGCGGCCCGAACCGGGTTCGAAGCCCTTGGTGGCCCAGGCCACGCCGGCACCGGCCGGACGCAGCGGCGCCAGCGCACGCACGGTTTCGCCGAACGCGTGCGAAGGGGTCACCACCAGGATCCAGGCCGCGCCTTCCACCGCCGACGCCAGGTCGGTGGTGGCACGCAGACTGTCCGGCAGCGGGATGCCCGGCAGGTAGCGCGGGTTCTCGTGGCGCTGGTCGATGGCCTCGACCATGGCAGCGTCGCGCCCCCACAGCACGGTCGGGTGACCGTGCCGTGCGAGCAGGCTGGCCAGCGCGGTTCCCCAGGAACCGGCGCCCAGCACGGCGATCTTGTCAGCGGTAGTGCTCATCCGTGACGTCGCGGCAGGAATCAGGCGTTGCCAGCCGGCTCGGAGTCAGCCAGCGACGGTGCGTCGCCCTGCTCCTGGCGCTGGCGCAGGGTTTCTGCGTACAGGCCTTCGAAGTTGATCGGCTGCAGGAAGAACGGCGGGAAGCCACCGGCCTGGATCAGGTCGCTGATCAGCTGGCGCACGTACGGGAACAGGATGTTCGGGCACTGGGTCCCGAGCAGCACGTCGATCGACTGCGGGTCCAAGCCGACCAGGCCGAACACGCCGGCCTGCTTCACTTCAGCCACGTAGGCGGTGCGCTCACCGGCCTGGCAGGTCAGGGTCACGGCCAGCACCACTTCGAAGGCGTTCTCGCCCAGGCGCTGCACCTGCTGGTTCAGGTTGAGCTGCAGTTCCGGCTGCACCTGGTCATTGAAGATGGTCGGAGCATTCGGCGACTCGAAGGAAACGTCCTTGACGTAGATCTTCTCGACGGTGAAAGCGGGGCCGGTGGCGGCATCGGCCGGCGCAACCGCGCCGTTGGTGGTCTCTTCGGACATTTCCAGTAACTCCAGGTGAATGCAATGAAAACGATGGTCGAACTACTGCGATGGGGGCGGTTCCAGGCCCATACAAGGCCGGATCCGCCGCCTGCGACAATCAGTTGCGGCCCTTGACCAGCGGCAGCTCGGCCTGCTGCCAGGCAGGAATGCCGCCGTCGAGCACGTAGACCTTCTCGAAGCCGGCCTTCTTCAGCGCCTTGGCGGCGGTTTCCGAGGCGTTGCCACTGCGGCACACCAGCACCACCGGCGACTGCTTGGCGTTGGCCACCAGCTTGTTGTCCGGGCCGAAGGCACTGGCCTGGGCATTGCGGCTGCCGGCGATGTGGCCCTTCTCGAAGTCACCGCTGGCCGACAGGTCGACCACCACCGTGCCACCTGCATTGATCAGCTGGGTCAGTTCGGCGGGCTTGATGCCCTTGAAGCCCCGGAACAGGCGGCGGATCTCGGTGACGATGATGGCCACGGTCAGGCCGACCAGGGCCGCGGACAGCATCGGGTTTCGGCCTGCAAAGGCCAGCAACTCTTCGTAATTCACTCAGGTCACGGGTCGATTAAGCGGGCGCCGATTGTCGCACAAGCCGGACGCGGCCCGTCACTGCCCCTTCCACAGGTCCGGCAGGCCGGCGGTCTGCCACCAGCGCTTGGCCTCGGCGTCCCAGCGCCAGCGTTCGACCACCACCACGGTGCGCTCGGCCTGGGTGTTCTGGTTGATCACCCCGATTTCGACCCGGCGCTCGACCAGGCCCCCTTCCAGCGCGGCGCTGCTGCGCTCGCGGTAGGACGACACGCGCAGCTGCGCGTAGCGGTTGAGCTCGAACTCGGTGGGCGGCTTTTCCTTGCGCAGCTTGGGGTCCAGATAGCCGATGGCATCGTCCATGCTGCCCCAGCGGATGGTCGCACCGTAGGCGATCTGGGTCTCTTCCAGCAGCTTGCGCTGCTTGCGGGTCAGGTCATCGGCCGAGGCCACGGCGCTGACCAGCAGCAGGGAGAACATCAGGAACTGGATGAGGCGGCGCATCGGTGGTTTCCCCAGAACGTCAGCCTGCCATCCTACCCTTTGGCGAAGGCCACGAAGCGGCCGCTGAACTCGGCGGCGGGCTTGCCATCAGCACCGGGCTGGGTGGCGACGATGCTGATACGGGCCTTGCGGCGCTGGCGGAAGGTGTTCAGGAAGGCGTCCCAGCCGGTGGCCTCGGCCGCTTCGGCATGGGCGTGCAGGTCTTCGTAGACCGGCGCCAGGTAGCGCAGGTTGCTGTCGGCCACGTAGACCTCGGCGTCGTGGCCGGCCAGGCGCAGGCGCAAGCTGACCAGCGCCCAGCCGGACAGGGTCAGCACCGAGGCCAGGCTGCCGCCGAAGGCATTGCCCTTGTCGTTGACGTTGGCGGCCAGCGGTGCGGTGATGCGCAGCACGCCATCGGCATAGCCGTCGAGCTGGATCTGCATGGCGCGGACCGCCGGCATGCAGTCCAGCACGTCCTGCAGGGCAGCCAACGAGGAAGTCAGAGCATCAACGGACATCGGAGCAGAGACCACGACAACGAAGGGCCCGCATAATGCAGGCAATGGCCGACCATACGATACCCACTGGCGCCGCCGGTTCCGACGCGGACTGGACCTTCATTTCGCTGCGGCCGCAGGGCCAGCATGCGGCGCTGCGCCGCGCCGTTGCTGGGCTGGACGGGCATCTGCTGGCGCTGTCGCCCTGGCGGCTGCAGCGCCTGCATGGCACGCCAGTGGTGCGCCAGCTGCAACGCGCGCTGAACTGCGATCGGGTGGTGTTCACCAGCCCGGCCGCTGTAGCAGCGGCCGCGTCCCTGCTGCCGCTGGCCGACGCGCAGCGCAGCCCGTGGCTGACCGTGGGCGAAGGCACCGCGCGCGCGCTGCGGGCACAGGGGGTCCACGAGGTACATGCGCCGCAGCGGATGGACAGCGAGGGCCTGCTGGCACTGCCGGTGCTGGCGGACGTACGCGGCCGGCGCATCGGGCTGGTGACGGCCCCCGGCGGGCGCGGCCTGATCGCTGCGCAGTTGCAGGCGGCCGGCGCCAGCATCGAACGTGCCGACGTCTACCAGCGTCGCCCGCTGCGCCTGTCGCCACGCACGCTGGCTCGATTGGCGCATTCAGCGTATCCGTGGGTGCTGGCAGTCAGCAGTGGCGAAGCGCTGCAGCATTTCTGGCGCCAGCTTCCACATGCCTTGCAACAACGCCTGCAGGCGCATGCCAGCGTGGTGGTCGCCAGTGATCGGCTTCGCGAGCAGGCGCAGGCACTGGGCCTGCAGCGCATCAGCCGTAGCGCCGGCCCTGCCGGTGCACAGCTGGTGAGCGCTGCACACGCCACGCTCACCGTCCCGGCAGCGACCTGAACAGGGACGTGGGTCACGCTTGCCGCTGTCGTCGGCAACAGTGATGCTGTGCACAACGCGGCCTGCCGGAACCCCACCGGCGACTTGCCGACAAGGAAGCCCGATGAACGAGACCCCGCCCGTTTCCCCGCCCCGCCGACCGGTGCGCTGGCTGCTGCCGCTGGCCGGCGTGGTCGTGCTTGGCGTGGGTGGCTATGCCGGCTGGCGCTTCTGGCATGAGCAACAGGACGCACAGGACGCACAGGCACAGACCACCGCCGTGCAGCTGCAGGGCCTGGAAGCCACACTGGATGCCCTGCGCCGCGACCAGCGCGCGACCAGCCAACGCCTGCAGGATGCCGCCGCCACCAACCGCGTGCTGCGCGACGAGATGCTGGGCCTTTCGCAGCGTAGTGCGCTGCTGGAAGAAAACCTGGCCAAGCTGGCCGACAGCGCCAACCAGGGCCGGCAGGCAGTGCAGCGCGACGAGGCCGAGCTGCTGCTGACCCAGGCTGCGCAGCGCCTGAACTACTCTGACGATGTGGAAGGTGCGCGTCGTCTGTACGCGCAGGCTGCCACCGCGCTGGCCGATCTGCCCGACAGTGATGGCCTGAACCTGCGCCAGGCACTGGTGCAGGAGCGCGAGGCGCTGGACGCGCTCGGTGCTGGCCCGCGCGTGCAGTCGCTGCAGCGCCTGGATGCATTGGCCAAGGCATTGCAGGGCCTGCCTTCGCAGGTGACGGGCAGCGCCACCGCTAACGCCAGGCCCTGGTGGCAGGCCACGCTGGCGCCGTTCGTGGATATCACCCCGAGCCGCCAGAACGGCCCCCTGACCGCCGCCGAGCGCCACAACGCCGACGATGCGCTGCAGCTGGAACTGACCCTGGCGCGTGCAGCCATTGAACGTGGCGACCGCAGCGGACGCGATACCGCGCTGCAGCGCGTGGAGCACTGGGCACAGCGGCGTTGGCCGGATTCACCGGCCCTGCGCGCGCAACGTGCTGAACTGAAGGCCTTGCGCGAGCTTCCACTGCAGGCCAGCAACACCGTTCTTGGCAGCACCCTGCAGCAACTGCGCACCCAGACCGACCGGAGGTAATCCCGCATGAAACCCCTGCAATCCCTGGTCGTGCTGTTGCTGGCCGTGGCCATCGGCGTGGTCGCCGCGCAATGGCTCGGCGCCGATGACCTCAACCGCTTCGGCGAAGTGACCCTGCGCTATGGCGGCTACGACTATCACAGCAACCTGCCGAAGGTGGCCCTGCTGTCCGTGGTCGCCGTGCTGGTGCTGTGGCTGCTGTGGAGCCTGATCGCCGCACCGTTCCGTGCCTGGGGCCGCTACCGCCGCAAGCAGGGCCGGGTGCGCCTGATCGACGGCCTGCAGGCCTATGAGCATGGCCAGTGGCAGCGCGCGGAGAAGCTGCTGGATGGCGCGGCGAAGGATCCGGAAGTGAGCGCGGTGGCGCTGGCCAATGCCGTGCGCAGTGCGCAGGCGCGTGCCGATGGTGCTGCCGGTGAAGCGCTGCTGCAGCGCCTGGGCGAAAGCGATGCCACCCTGCAGGCGCTGCTGCGCGCCGAGCAGCTGCTGGCGCGCGACCTGCCGGTGGATGCGATCAACGCGTTGGATGTGGCGGCGATCCAGCCGCTGCCGCCGCGTGGTCTGTGGCTGCGTACCGAAGCGCTGGCACAGGCCGGTCGCGCGCACGAGGCATATGGCCAGCTGGGTGCACTGCGCCAGAGCAAGGTGCTGCCGGCCGACGCGAACAGCGAACTGGAAGCACGCCTGGCCGCACAAGCGCTGCTGGAAGCGGCCGACGTCAATGCATTGGCCGCGCAGTGGGAAGCCACGCCGAAGGCCCTGCGACCGACCCCGGACGTGGTCGGAGCGTATGCCAGCCGTGCGGTTGCGTTGAGCTGGGACGAACCGGCGCTGCTGGCGTTGGAACACGCCCTGGACCAGCGCTGGGACGATGAGCTGGTGGCGCTGTACGGCCGCCTGCCGGCCGAGCGCCTGGCCACCCGCCAGGCCAATCTGGCGCGCTGGCGCAACGTGCATGACAGCTCGGCCGCGCTGCGCCTGGCGCAGGGTCGCGTGGCGCTGGGCCAGCAGCAGTGGGATGCCGCTGATGCGTTCCTGCACGAGGCGATCGCCGCCGGTGCCGGTGCCCCGGCCTGGGAAGCACTGGGTGAACTGTTCGCACAGCGTGGCGACCACGCGCTGGCCGCGCAGTGCCTGGCCAATGCGCTGCGCCTGCAGCGTGGCGAAGACAGCGTGGAACTGGTGCGCGGCACCGAGGCGCCGCTGCGTGCCACGGTGGAGGAGCAGCCGGTTACGGTGCAGCCGCCGGTGTATGACGCCAACGAAGAGCGCGACGAATTCGGCAACCCGCGGTTGCCGTGATCCCTGCTGAAGTGTGCCGACCAACGGTCGGCACCCACCGGAGCAAGAGAAAACGCCGCCCATCGGGCGGCGTTTTCATCTGTGGAACCCGGTAGTCGCCAACCTTGGTTGGCGCGCGGTCGCAGCAATCAGCGCTCGACGATCGCGACCACGCCCATGCCGCCGGCGGTGCAGATCGACACCAGCGCGCGGCCACCGCCGCGTTCGGCCAGCTGCTTGGCGGCCGTGGCGATCACGCGTGCGCCGGTAGCGGCGAACGGGTGGCCGGTGGCCAGCGACGAGCCCAGCAGGTTGATCTTGTCCGGGTCGATGCGGCCCATCGGTGCATCCAGGCCCAGGCGGTTGCGGCAGTAATCCTCGCTCTCCCACGCACGCAGGGTGCACAGCACCTGTGCAGCGAAGGCCTCGTGGATCTCGTAGATGTCGAAGTCCTGCAGGGTCAGGCCGTTGCGCTTGAGCATCTCCGGCACGGCCACGGTCGGTGCCATCAGCAGGCCTTCGCCGTGCACGAAATCCACCGCCGACACGTGGGCATCACGCAGGTAGGCCTGCGGTTCGTGGCCGTGGGCGCGGGCCCATTCCTCGCTGGCCAGCAGCACCGCGGCGGCACCATCGGTGAGCGGAGTGGAATTGGCGGCGGTCAGCGTGCCACGGCCGGAAACCTTGTCGAAGGCTGGCTTCAACGTCGCCAGCTTTTCCAGCGAGGTGTCGGCGCGCAGGATGTTGTCGCGCTCGACGCCGCGGAACGGTGCGATCAGGTCGTTGAAGAAACCGCGCTCATAGGCGGCAGCCAGCTTCTTGTGCGACGACACCGCCCACTCGTCCTGCGAGTCACGCGAGATGTTCCATTCCTTGGCCATGTCCTCGCAGTGGTCGCCCATGCTCTTGCCGGTGCGCGGCTCGGCCACGCCCGGGAACTCGGGCTTGAGCTCGGAGAACTTGAAGCCAGCGGTCAGCGCGCGGATCTTGTCGCCAGTGCTCTTGGCACGGTTGGCGGCCAGCAGGCGCGCGCGCAGCTTCTTGCCGTAGACGATCGGCACGTCGGAGGTGGTGTCCGAGCCGCCGCCGATGCCCGATTCAATCTGGCCCAGCGCGATCTTGTTGGCGACCGTGATGATGCTGTCCAGCGAGGTGCCGCAGGCACGCTGCAGGGTGATGCCGGGGGTCAAGGGCGACAGGCCGGAGGAAAGCGTGGCTTCGCGGCCGAGGTTCCAGTCGCTGGAGTGCTTGATCACCGCACCCATCGCCACTTCGCCCAGCTGCTGGCCATGCAGGCCGAAACGTTCGACCAGCGCGCCCAGCGTACGGACCGACATGCCGAGGTTGCCGACATCCGAATACGCGGTGTTCTGGCGGCAGAACGGAATGCGGACGCCACCGAGGATGGCGACGGGACGAGCGTTGGGCATGGAGATACCTGGCATGGATGAGGGTGTCTGCAACATGGCCTGCACGACGGAGCAGGCATAATGGAGCCAAGTGTAGCTGCCGCCCTGTGATGGGCCAACCGTGGAACCATGAGCAAACCCGACCCCGCGATGAATGCCCTTGGCGTGCTGGCCCTGGAACTGGCCGGCGGCGAAATCCCCCGCCAGGCGGTGCTCAGCGCCGAACAGGCCGGTGAACTGGCCGAACGCGTCGGCCGTGACCTGGCCAAGCAAGTGCCGCAGGTGGCCGAGCTGGACCTGGTGTTCGCCGCCGCCCATTTCGACCCGGCCGAAGTGCTGCGCCCGGGCTGGCCGATCCACCGCCGCCTGGAAGAATTGCAGATGCGCGCACCGGGCCGCAACCAGGGGCCGCGCCTGCTGGCCTTCGGTACCGACGCCACTGGTGATGTGCCGCTGCCGTTCCAGGCCGATGCCAGCCTGGTGGGCGGTGGCCTGCGCGTGGTGCCGTTCCTGCTGACCGGCAGCGACGTGGCCACCACCAATGCGGTGGCCGAAGCGCTGGAAGACACGCTGCTGGCCAATGGCATGGCCCATGCCGACACCGCGCTGATGGCGCAGAACACTTTTGGTGCGCGCATCGAGCACGCGCGCTACTTCACCGTGAACGACCTGGCCGCGATGATGTCGATGCAGTACGACAATCAGGGCCTGGCCGCACTGTGGCCGCTGATCGAGACCGCGATCATGGCGCCCGGCGAAGACGAGTGGCTCAACGCCGCACCCGAGCCGCTGCTGCGCTACACCCATGGCGAGGCACGCATGGCGCTGTTCGATCCGGCCGGCTGGTGTGCGCATTACGACCACGGCAACAACGACTGCGACCGCCTGAAGGGCATCTACGAGCAGTTCCTGATGCGCCAGCGGCAGATGGCGGCGGTGCTGGAAGCGCACGGCGTGCCGGTGCTGTTCGTGCACTGCGAAGCCGGGCAGGATGCGCGCGAGCTGCTGGCGCGCTGATCGGAAACAGCGACCGCCGCGTGTTGTAGAGCCGAGCCCATGCTCGGCTCAGGTCCTCCGAAGAGCAGGTAGTGCCGGCCGCTGGCCGGCAACCTCCGGATCTGCGATTGCCGGCCAGCGGCCGGCACTACCGATCAAGAAAAACGCCGGCTTTCGCCGGCGTTTTCCATTCCCGGCAGGGCCGTCCTTACGGGGCCTTCTGGATCACCGCACAGGCCAGGCGCGCGCCGGCATTGCCGGTCGGCTGGGTCTTGTAGTCATCCGCATCGGCATGGACGATCAGGCCACGTCCAATGATGTCGAAGTCATCACCCTTGCCGATGTTGACGTTGCTCGACACCGGGCCGTCGATGGTGGCCACGCCCTTGTCGTCGGCCTTGATGTTGGGCATGTCGCCGCCGTGGTGCGGATCGGCGGACACGCTGCCGTGATCCTGCTTGCCCGGGTTGAAGTGGCCACCGGCGCTCATGCCGTCCGGGGCGCTGCAGTCGCCCTTCTCGTGGATGTGGAAGCCGTGCTCGCTGCCCGGCTTCAGGCCGCTGATCTGGCCGGTCACGTGGACCTTGCCGTCGACCACCTTGAAGGTGACGCTGCCCTTGGTCTCGTTGCCCTGGGTCGGAGCCAGCTCGGCCGTGGCCGAGGCATCGGCAGCCGGTGCAGGTGCAGGTGCGGCGGCCGGTTCGGCGGTGGCGCCGTCGGCCGGAGCGGCCGGCGCGGTTTCAGTCTGCGGCGCGGCGGGCTGCTGGTTGCAGGCCGCCAGGCCCAGTGCGGCAATGGCCACGAACAGCGAAGTGTGGATCAAACGCATGGAATCTCTCCCTGGATGATGCCTGCAGTGATCAGCGGACAACCCGGATCACGCCACAGGCGATGCGGACGCCGGCATTGCCGGCGGGCTGGCTGCGATAGTCGTCGGCGTTGGCATGCACGACCAGTGCACGTCCGGCGATATCGGTGGCGGCGCCTCCGCCAAGGGTAACGCCCTTGAGGTGGATATCGACGTTGGCGCGGCCCTGGGTGTCGGCACGCAGATTGTCCATGTCGCCCAGGTGGTGCTTGCCGGTGCCTGCGCGGCCATGCGCGGTGCCACCGGGGTTGAAATGGTTGCCGGCACTGCTGGCATCCACCGCGCTGCAGTCGCCGCGCTCGTGGATGTGGAAGCCGGCCTGCTGCATCGGCTGCAGGCCACCGATCAGCCCGGTGATGTGGATGCCACCGGGCTCCACCATCAGCGCGATGCGGCCACTGACGATGCTGGCCGAGGCCGGCGAGAGATTGGCCTCGGCCTGTTTGGCGGTGCTGACTACGGTCGGCGGCGGCGGTGTGGGCTGCGGCTTCTTCGGCGCACTGCCACAGGCAGACAGCAGCACGGCGGCGGACAACGGCAGGATGGCAAAGGACAGACGCATCGAAGACTCCTTGCAGGTGACACTACGGACGGCATCGTCCATGAACGATCAACGGTTCGGCAAGCGGGCGCGAGGATCGCGTGCAGGAACCGTTCAATGGCCCCCGCGGCGGCGCCCG
This sequence comes from Stenotrophomonas sp. 1L-E-5-B-C3, assembly GCF_057292075.1. Classification (NCBI taxonomy): domain Bacteria; kingdom Pseudomonadati; phylum Pseudomonadota; class Gammaproteobacteria; order Lysobacterales; family Lysobacteraceae; genus Stenotrophomonas; species Stenotrophomonas sp. 1L-E-5-B-C3. The sequence continues at coordinate 105,193 of NZ_JBXAWS010000007.1, read as the reverse complement.
GCGCCCAGCTTGCGGGTAAGGGTATTGCGGCCAAGGCCCAGGCGGGCCGCGGCTTCGGCACGGCGGCCATGGGTGATCTGCAGCGCGGCCTCCAGCAGGGCATGGTCGACCCGCTCGCGCACCTGCGCGTGCAGCCCTTCCACGCCTTCGGCCAGCTGACGGCGCGCCCATTCGGCCAGCAGCGCTTCCCACTGGCCTGGATCGGCACCGCTGACGCTGCCGCGACGGCCCCGCGTACGGTTGAGCGCGGTATCGACGTCGGCTACACCGATGGTGTCGGCAGCGGCCAGCGCCGCCATCCGCCAGCACACGTTCTCCAGCTCGCGCACGTTGCCCGGCCAGTCGTGCTCGCGCAGCGCCTGCAGCGCCGCGGCGGTGAGGCGCTTCGGTGGCGTGTCCAGCTTGCGTGCGGCGGCGGCCAGGAAGGTGTTGGCCAGTTGTGCGATGTCCTCGCGACGCTCGCGCAGCGGCGGCAGCTGCAGGCGCACCACGTCCAGCCGGTGCAGCAGATCGGCGCGGAACTTCCCCTGCGCGACCAGGCCTTCCAGATCCTGGTGGGTGGCGGCCACCACACGCACATCGACGCGGATCAACTCGCGTCCCCCGACACGGAAGAACTCACCTTGTGCCAGCACGCGCAGCAGCCGGGTCTGCAGCGGCAACGGCATGTCGCCGATCTCATCCAGGAACAGGGTGCCGCCGTTGGCCTGCTCGAAGCGACCGATATGGCGGCGCTGCGCACCGGTGAATGCGCCGGCTTCGTGGCCGAACAGTTCGCTCTCCAGCAGCTCGGCCGGGATGGCGGCGGTATTGAGCGCGACGAAGGGCGCCTGTGCGCGCGGCGATTCGCGGTGCAGGGCATGCGCCACCAGCTCCTTGCCGGTGCCGGTCTCGCCGGTGATCAGCACCGCCAGTGGTGCCTGCGCCAGGCGGCCGATGGCGCGGAACAGCGCGCGCATCGGCGGTGTATCACCCACCAGTTGCGGCGGCTGGTCGCCATGCGCTTCCGCCGCAGGTGTGGGCGCCGCCAGTGCCGGTGCAACGGCCGGCAGCACACGCTGCGCCAGCGCCACGGCGTCGTCCAGATCGAACGGCTTGGACAGGAATTCATGCGCGCCACCGCGGAACGCACCGGCCGTGCTGGCCACGTCGGTGTAGGCCGACATCACCACCACCGGCAGCTGCGGCAGCGCGGCCTTGAGCTTGTCCAGCAGCACCAGGCCATCGTCGCCGGGCATGCGCACATCGGTGAACAGCAGCGCCGGCGGCGGGCCCTCGCTCAGGGCCTGCAGGGCGGGGGCGGCGCTGTCGAAATCGACGACCTGGTAGCCCGCCTCGCGCAGCGCGGTGCACAGCACGAAACGCACGGCCCGATCGTCATCGACCACCCAGATGCGCTGCGGGGACGAAAAAGACTCAGACATCGCGCGGGGCCTCCTCGGCCGGGGCGGCGCCGTTGCCGATCGGCAGCAGCAGGGTGAACACGGTATGGCCCGGGCGCGAGCGGTAGGTCAGCGTACCGCGGTGTTCGCGCGCGACCTGCTGCGCCAGCGCCAGGCCCAGGCCAGTGCCTTCGGCGCGGCCACTGACCAGGGGCAGGAACAGGTGCTCGGCCAGCTCCTCGGGCACGCCACGGCCGTCGTCGGCGATTTCCAGGCGCAGCGCCAGCGTGTGCAGCTGCTCGGCGATGCGCACGCCATGCTCCACGCGGGTGCGCAGGGTAATGCTGCCGGCGCCGGCCTGGATCGCGTTGCGCACCAGGTTCCACACCGCCTGGGTGAGGCGGTCGGCGTCGCCGTGGAATTCAGGAATGCTGGGGTCGTAGTCGCGCTGCAGGCGTACCGCCCAGCCGGCCTCGTTTTCGGCCAGGCGCAACACGCGCTCCAGCGCGGCATGGATGTTCAGTTCGGCATGCGGCGCGGCCGGGGCCGGCGACAGCAGCTGGTCAAGCAGGCCGTTGAGGCGCTCGATCTCGGACCCGATCAATTCGATCAGCTCACGTTCGCTGGCATCGCGCTGGGCCGCGCGGCGGGCCAGCAGCTGGGCCGCGCCCTTCAAGCCAGCCAACGGATTGCGCAGTTCATGGGCCAGTCCCTTCAGCGCCGCGCTGAGCGCGCTGGGCAGGGCCTGGGTCGGGTCGAGCCCGGGGAACTCATCCACCGGATGCGCCTCCAGCAGCCAGCCACCATCGTCGCGGCGGCTCATCCAGCCCTCGGCGAAGCGCGGTGCCTCGCCGGGCACCGCCAGTGCCAGCCGGTTCAGGCGCAGGCTGTCGCGTTCATCGCGAGCCAGGAAATGGGCCAGCGCCTCGCCCTGCACTTCCAGCGCGGCCAGCGGCTGGCCGAGCAGGCGGCGGATGCTGACACCCAGCCAACGCGCGAAGGCCGGGTTGCAGCCGATGATGCGGCCATCAGCCCCGGCCCAGGCCAGCGGCGTGCCCAGGGCATCGAGGGATGGCGGCGGTGCGGGGTCGGACATTGCACCAATGTAGTGCAAAAAGGGGGTTTGGGGTCGCGGCTCTTTCTATCAGGAAAGGGGCCTGACCCCTGCCGCGGGGCGAGCAAGTTCGCCCACTACCAGATACGTGGGCGGGTCACAGCTTCATGTTGAGGCCGACGAACACGCTACGGCCCGGGGCCGGCGAGAACATCGGGCGGGCGCTGTCCCAGAAGAAGCTGTCGTACCAGGCGTAGGCGTACTGGCGTCCGGTAACGTTCTTCAGCTGCAGGTCCACGCTCCAGCGTGGGTTGATCTGGTACGCGGCGCTCAGGTCGAGCACGGCGAAACCACCGAACTTGCCGGCCACGTTGCGCTCTTCCAGGTAGTAATCGCCCTGTGCACGCGCCTGCAGGCCCAGGCGCAAGGCATCGTTGGCGTGGTAGTCCACACCCAGGTTGCTGATGTGGCGCGGGGTGGCGGCCACTTCGCGGCCCCGCAGGGACATGCTGGCATCGCGGTCGTCGCGGGTGATCTTCGCTTCTTGGTAGGCGTGCGACGCCCAGACCGTCCAGTCGTCGCCCAGCTGCAGGCTCAACTGCGCATCCACGCCGCGTCGACGGGTCTTGCCCAAGGTGACCGTCGTACCGGTGGCCGGCATGTTGGATACCTCGTTTTCCGCGTCCTGCTGCCACACCGCCAGGCGCGCCTGGCTGCCCGCGAACGGCTGGAACTTCAGGCCCAGCTCCATGCCGGTGTTGGTGGACGGACGCATCCGCGCCTGGCCCGGGGCGAGGTAAGCCGGCGCGGTGGATCCAGTGAGCACCTGGAAGGTGCGGCCCCAGTTTGCGTAGACGTGGGTGTTCTCGCCCAGGCTGTGGATGACGCTCAGTTTGGGCTGGCCGATGCTGCCGTAATCCTGCAGCCGAGCGCTAAGGCCGTTCATCAGGTGGGTACGGCCACTGAAGCGGTCCACACGGTAGGCCGGCACGATCTTCCACGCCTCGACGGGCTGGTAGATGGCCTGCACGTAGGCGCCCCAATTGTCGAAGCTGTGGCGGTCGTTGTTCTGCACCCGTGCCGGGGCACGGCTGAAGTCGGTGGGTTCGGCGTACGCGTAGCGCTCGCGGATGTAGCTGTTGTCCTGCTGCTCGTAGTTCAGGCCGCCCTCGACAGTAAGCGCGGGGCTGGCCTGCCAGGTGAGCGTGCTGAGCAGGCCATTCTGCCGCTCATCCCACACGCGGCGCTGGCGCGGCAGGTTGCCGGTGGGCAGGTCGCTGAAGGTCACGCGGCGGTCGTCTTCGTAGCGGTTGTAATAGAGCCGCGTGCCGAAGGTGAGCCTCTCGGACAGTTTCATATCCAGGTGCGCGGCAATCTGGCGCATGTCGCGGTCATCACCATCGTTGCCGTTGCGCAGGTCGCTGCCACGTCGATGCGTACGCATTTCCTCGACGGTCATGAAGCCGGGCTCGTCGGCTTCGTGGTGGTAGGCGCGCGCGGTCAGGCCCACGCGCAGCCCATCGTCCAGCGTGCCGAGGAACCATTTGCCGCCCAGCGAGTACTTCCTGGAGGTGTCATGGTCGCGATAGCCATCGCTGGCCTGGGTACCAACGAAGTAGTTCTGCGCGAAGCCATTGGCTTCGCGGCCCACCGCCAGCTGCGCATCACGGGTGTTGTAGCTGCCGTAGGCCAGCCGTGCATCGGTGTAGTTGCCACCCTGGCGCGTACCGAAGTTCACGTTGCCGCCAATGTTGTGCAGGCCGTAGCGCGGGTCGTTGGTACCACGTACCACTTCGATGTAGCTGATTTCCAGCGGGAACAGCATGTCGATGTAGCGCTGGTTGCCGCTGTTGACGTTGCTGGGGATGCCATCGATCAGCGTCTTGATGGCATTGAGGTAGCCCTCGCCGTTGAAAGCCCGGAAGCTGACCTTGCCCGATTCGGCACCCTGCCGGGTTTCGGTCAGCTGGATGCCCGGCATCTGCCCCAGCAGCTCCCAGCTGTGGGAGACGTTGCTGTCTTCGATCTGGTCTGCGCCCAGCACGTCCACCGAGGTGAGGACCTGGTGTGCGCTCAACTGGCCTTCGCCATGCTGGTGCACCTGCACCTTGCCGAGGGTGAGCGCGGCATCGGCCGACTGTGCGAAGGCTTCAGGGGCGAACGGGGCGGTCGCGAGGGCGGCCACCAGCGTGGAGGTCTTCATGGGGAGGACGGCAGGAGGCAGAAAATGAAACTTTATAACATTTCAAATCTGCCAGCCATCCAGCGGGACCCGCCCTTCGTTACACCGGGTAGCCGGTCGCCTCGCGGGCCTTCTTCCAGGCGATTTCGAACTCGCGCGCGCTGATTTCGTCGTCTTCATCAAAATCCATGAACGACACCGGCTGGTCCGCCAGCACGAAGCGGTCATCGCTCTGCCCGGTTTCATCGGCCCAGACCACCTTGGCCCCGTAGATCTCCACCTGGCGCACGATCTTTTCACCACGGGCTTCCATCAGCACGTTGCCCTTGCCCAGGCTCGATTCGGCCCAGTGCTTGTAGTACTTCTTGCTGTTGGTCTTTGCGTTGGGTTTTGCGTATTTCATTGCATTGGTCCTGGCCGCAGGTGCGACCGGAGAGTTCGGAATGGCGCCATTATCGCCCAGCACGGCGGTCGCCGAAGCGGCCGCCTGTGGCCACCGCTCAGTTGGCTGCGGCCGGCACCGGCAACGCAACGCCCTTCGGCCACAGCATCCAGATATTGCCCTGCTGCTTCATGTCGCCGGCTAGCTTGCCGGCGGCATCGCCGCTGCCCCAGTACAGATCGGCGCGCACTTCGCCGGCGATGGCGCCGCCGGTGTCCTGTGCGGCCACCGGGCGTATCACCGGGCTGCCATCCGGGCGCGTGGTGGACAGCCACAGCAGGCTGCCCAGCGGCACCACGGTTCGGTCCACCGCCACGCTGTAGCCGGCGGTGAGCGGCACGTTCAGCGAACCGCGCGGGCCTTCCGGGCTGTCCGCGCTGCGCACGAAGAACACGTAGCTGGGGTTGCTTCGCAGCAGTTCCGGCACACGGGAAGGGTTGGCCCTGGCCCAGGCGCGGATCGCGTCCATGGTGACTTCTTCTTTCTTCAGCTGGCCCTGGTCCACCAGCCAACGGCCGATCGCGCGATAGGGATGGCCGTTCTGTTCGGCATAGGCCAGGCGTACCTGCGTGCCATCGGCCAGGCGAACCCGGCCCGAGCCCTGGATCTGCAGCAGCTGCAGGTCCATCGGATCGGTCAGCCAGGCCAGCACCGGGGCCTTGGCGCCGTTGGCCGCGATGGTGCCTGCATCGTCATAGGGCTTGAGCACCTTGCCATCGACGCGGCCGCGCAGGCGCTTGCCCTTCAGTTCCGGGTAGACGCTGTCCAGCTGCACCACGATCAGGTCATCTGGCGTGCCGTACACCGGCACGGTGGCCTTGTCGGTGCGGGTCAGGCTGCCGGGGTAGATCGGCTCGTAGTAGCCGGTGATCAGCCCATCAGCCTGGTGCCCCCCGGCACGCAGCGCGTAGACATCGAGGTCGCGCTGCAGAAACTGGCGGATCGCGGCAGGGTCCTTGTCGTTTACTGCTGCAGCCGTGGTGCACGGCTTGGCCCAGACCGCGTCGTTCTTCAGGCGGGTGCAGCTGCTGCGCCAGGCGACGAAGCCGGCCTGCAGATCGGTATCGGAAACCGGCGGCAGCGCACTCCATTCAACCTTGGCGTAGGTGGCGGCAGGCTTGATTGGTGCTGGCGGTGCTTCGGGACGGGTGCCGGTGGTGCTGCAGCCAGCGAGCACGGCCAGCGCAAGAAGGCTCAAGCTCGTGCGGCTCAGGGGGGCGATGATGTCTTTCATTGCCCCAATGTAGAGGAAATAGCACGGCACCGGACCCGTCGGGTGCCCGGCGCCGCGCTCTCCCTTCAGCGTCCGCCGCTACCCAGCAGGTCACTGTTGCTGGTGGCGAACACCGGCGGCGGCACGTCCAGCACGGCATCGCTCACGGTGCGACCGGCCAGGAACGCGACGATGCTGCGGGCGATGGCAGGATTGCCGGTCCACAGCTCGTGGTGATGGCTGGCGTTGCGTACCAGCAGCGAGCGGCCGTTGCGGAAGCCTGGACGAAGTGCATCGGCGTTGGCTGGTGGCGTGCGTCCATCCAGCGTGCCGCTGATGAACAGCACAGGCACCTCGCTGCGCAACGGGCCACGGAAGGAGTCGCCCAGATCGGCCAGGCCCAGGCCGTTGCCGATGGCGGGGAACGGGAAGTTCAATCCATCACCGAACAGACTCTCGCGCGCCTGTGCTTCGGCCAGCACCCGGCGCTGCGGGCTCTGTCCTGAGGCGATGTCCATTGCCAGCCCCATCGCCGGGAACTGCGCGAACCGGGCCCGCCCGATCAGCACCAGGTCGGCCAGCGGATCGTAGTTGCCGCGCTCGGCCTCGCGCAGCACCAGCGGCAGCCATTGCTGGGTGATGCGTTGCCCCAGCATGTTGGCGATGACGATCTGTGCGTCGTACAGGCCGATGGTCACCTGGCGGCTCTCATGCATGCCGCTGCGGCCCTGCCGGGGCTGCTCGCGCAGCGCCTGCAGCACGCGGGTGGCCGATCCTGCGAGATCGTCAAAGCCATCCTTGCGCGCCAGTTGTGCCAGCGCCTGCAGCACGGCATCGCTGCTCAATGGCAGCTTCAGTGTGTCATCCGGACCTTCGGTGCCCATCAACACCACGCGCTCGAGACCTTCACCGTGCAGGCGCACCGCAGCCAGGGCCAGATGCGTGCCGTAGCTCATGCCCCACAGGCTGATCTTCGGCACGCCCAGCGCGCGGCGCAGGTCATCGAGATCGGCAGCGCTCTCGGCCGTGGTGTAGGCGCCCAGGTCGACGCCAGCCTGCCGCCAGAACGCCACGCACTTCGCTGCCGTTGCCTGCAGCGCGACCAGCGCCGTATCGCGCTGCAGTGGCTGCGCATCATCGAATCGGGTCTGGTGCGGGCATTCCGGTGGTGGTTCGGACAGGCCGGCGCCACGCTGGTCGAGCAGCAGCACATCCGCCTCGCGGCGGACCTGGTCGAACACCGGCCAGCGTGGGCCGCGCGCGGTGTCGATGCCGGAGCCACCCGGGCCACCGGCCAGGTAGACCACGGGAGCGCTGCGGCCATTACCGCCGGTTGCACGCAGGCGTACCACTTTCAACTGCATCCGTGGCCCATCCGGCTCGCTGTGCCGGCGTGGCACCGCAAGCACGGCGATTTCGGCAGGGATGCTGCCATGTGCTTTGGTCTGCAGCGTGTAGGGCTCGAACGCCAGTGCGGCCGGGCTGGCCTGTGCGGGGGCGGCCACGGCCAGCGCCAGACCGATTGCAGCCAGCGCGGTGGCGATGGTGGTGCGGCAACGATGGGAACTGCAGGAAAGCGTGCGGGCGCTGCGGGTCATGTCGGGCTCCGATGGAAGGACGTGCGCCACCAGCGTCTGCCCTTCCGCAGCTCACGGGGCGTGCGCGCCTGCCGAACGTCTCCAAAAGGCGGTCCAATGGCTCCACGCAACCGATACGATGGCCGCCATGCAGATCCCACGTACCCTGGCTGTTCTTGCTGTGCTGCTTGCGGCGGTGGCCGTCTGGCTGCTCGTGTCGACGCCACCACCCGGGCTGGTGCAGGTGCCGGGCGCGCAGATGGCGCTTGCGAATATCGGGGCCGCCGGCGCCGTGCCCGCGCGACCGCCGCAGGATCTGGACTGGCAGCCACTGGACCAGCGCGAGCTGGCAGCTTGGCGCGGCCCCTACTGGCTGCGCTGGCAGGTGCCGGCGCCGACCACCGCGGACGTGCATGGCCGCACGATGCGGCTGTCGCTGCGTGCCGCCAGCCAGCTGTACTGGAACGGCAACCCGTGGGTCAGCAATGGCGTGGTCGGCCGCAGCGCTGCAGAAGAGCGTCCAGGACGCATCGACCTTGTGCGTGTGCTGCCTCCTGCTTCGGGCAACCGCAGCGACGAACTGATCGTGCTTGCGTCGAGCCAGCGGCAGCACTTCCATCTGCATGGTGCCGATGCGATGGTGCTGATCGCACCCGCGACCGTGCTGTACGGCCAGATCATCCTGCCGTGGTTGATCGCCGCCTTCGCCACCGGTGCACTGGCGGCGGCCTGCCTGTACTTCCTCACCGTACTGCGCGGCCAGACGCAGGCACCCGGGGCCCGCCTGCTGCTGGCACTGGGCGCAGTGGGGCTGGCACTGCCGGTGGTCGAGGCGTGGCGCTCCCTGCTTGGGTATCCCTATCCATGGCATGGCCCACGCCTGGTGGCACTGTTGTGCCTGCATGTGGCGGCAGCGGCGTTGCTGCCGGCCTATCTTGCGCGCCGCTTCGCGGTAGCCATGCCGCGGGCCGTTTACCTTGGCTATCTGGCCGTGATCATTGCCGCCGCTGTCGCGCTGCCCGGCTTCGATACACGATCAGCGGCAGTGCTGCTGTCGAGCCTGCTCGCCTCGGCGGGGGCACTGTTACGCGCGCATTGCGAGTCCGAGGACCGCTGGCCGATCCTGGCCTTGCTGTTGGCCGGGCTGCTGGCGCTGCTGGTCGCAGGCGGCGCCTTCCTCGATGGGCCCTATTTCCTGCTGCTGGCGGTGCTGATGGTGTTCCTGCTGCTGCGCCACGCTGCCCAGTTGCAGGCATTGGACCGGCACAACGCCTGGCTGAGCGAAGAACGCGCGCGGCTTTCGCTGCAGCTGCTGCAGCGAGGCATCCAGCCACATTGGCTGATGAATACCCTGACCTGCCTGCAGGAACTGATCGAACAGGCACCAGCGCGTGCCAGCCGCCTGGTGGAATCACTGGCCGACCAGTTCGATCGCCTGCGCGACAGCAGCGACCGGCGCAGCGTTTCCCTGCAGGACGAACTGGCGCTCTGTCGCAGCCATCTGGATATCGTTGGCATGGCACTGGACCAGCGCATGCGGCTGGAGGTCGATGGCGAAGACGCGATGCTGTCGTTGCCACCCGGCATCCTGCATGCCCAGGTGGAGAATGCATTGACCCACGCAGGTGCGCTGGCCTGCGCAAAGCATCCGTTCCACCTGCGCGTGCAACGCACCAACGCGCGCTGGATTCTGGAGCTGCGCAGTGCACGGGGTTCCGCCCCACACCGTGGTCGCGGCACCGGCACGCGCTATATCGAGGCCAGCCTGGCCGCCGCCTGTCCTGGCGGATGGACCTTCGTGCAGGGCGCCGAAGGCGACCACTGGCGCAGCCGGATCGAACTGACATGCGCATCCTGATCGTCGAAGACGAGCCGCTGGTACGCCAGCGCTTGCTGCGCCTGTGCAGTGAACAGGCAGGCACGCGCGCGCGCTTCGACGCCGTTGCTGATCTGGAGTCGGCCGGAGATCGACTGCAATGCAGCGTCTACGATGGCCTGCTGCTGGACCTCAACCTGGGCGGCGACGATGGTTTCGAGCTGCTTCGGCGTGCGGTAGCTGGCCGCTACCAGTGCGTGGTGGTGTCGGCCCATCGCGACCGCGCGCTGCAGGCATTCGAGCATGGCGTGCTCGACTTCGTACCCAAGCCGTTCTCGCGTGAGCGCCTTGGCCAGGCACTGGAACGCCTGCTCGACACCAGCGGTTCCCGCCCTGGCCGCGCGCGTTATCTGGGTGTCTGGCGGGCGCAGGGCACGGCGACCGTAGAACTTGCTGACGTGCTCTGGATCCGCGCCGACGGCGACTACAGCCAGGTGCGCATGCGCGATGGCCGTAGCGAGCTGCACGACAAGTCCCTGGCCGGGTTGGGCAGCGTACTGCCTGGCGACTTCGTGCGCTGCCATCGTTCCTATCTGGTCAATCTGCAGCATGTGCGCATGCTGCATGCAGGATCGGGCAGCCGTTACTGGCTGGTGTTAAGCGATGGCAGCGAGCTGGCCGTGGGCCGCGCGCATGTGGCGGCACTGCGCGATGCGCTGGGATCGGGGTGATTGCCGGGGTTACCCGGCATGACCTGGCACTGCTGGGGGCGGGAACCACGCGGGGTGGCCGCGCTGCACGCTCGCCGGGCATGGCCCGGCGCTACCCGCTTCGGTGGGGTCTTCAGCCCCACGCGAGCGTCTACGGGGTCTGCAGCAGCAAAGAATGCAGGATACGGGCGTCTTCGGCATCCAGCGTCTTCGGCAGGTCGTCGCGGCCACGGAAGCGGCGGTGGAAGGCGGCGATGGTGGCTTCGCGGTTGTCCAGCGGATAGCCGAAGCGCGCCAGCGCATTCCACGCGTCGAAGCCTTCTGGTGCAGCACCGTCGGCCGCGCGCGGCCAGACGCCGAAACCGGCCTCGGCCAGCTGCTGCCAGGGGAAGAAGCGGCTCGGATCCTGCTTACGCGTCGGCGCGAGGTCGGCATGGCCGATCACCTGACGCGGCGGGATGTTCAGGCGTTCAGTGAGATCGCGCAGCAGCACGATCAATGACTCGATCTGCACCGGGCTGAAGGGGCTGCGGCCGTCGTTGTCGAGCTCGATGCCGATCGAGGCCGAGTTGAGATCGGTGATGGTGCCCCAGCGTCCGGCACCGGCATGCCAGGCACGGCGCTCATCGGCCACCAGCTGGTAGCGATGGCCATCGGCGCCGATCAGGTAGTGCGCGCTGACCGGTCCACCGCTGTTGGCGGTGCGCAGCGTATGCAGGCTCTGCTGCACCGACTTCTGCTCGGTGTGGTGGATGACGATGATGACCGGCGTGCGCGCGTTCTGGTTGGGTGACGGCACCCAAGTGGCGAGCGGGTTGTGCACATCGGTGCTCGCGCAGCCGGCAAACAGGACGGCGGCAAGCAGCAGGAGCGGAATGCGAAATGGGCCCATGCGGTGATTGTGCGCCATTCCGCACTCGCCTGCTTCAGGCACCAGGCTACAGGCACGTCCAGCCTGTGGACTGCTGTCCCGCCTTCATCAGGGCCTGAAGGCACACCTGCAGGTCAACGCAGCGGCCTTCAGCCGCCGTCCGCTAGGAGCGTACGAGAGACAGATGGAAAAGTAGCAGGCCCCAGCCAACGAAGGCTATCAGCATCTCCGCTGGGGCCACCCGGCGCCTGATCCAGATCAGGGCTATCACCACAGCGGTGAGCACAGGCACCGCAGCATACGAATACCAGAAGATGAAATCGCGATAGCGTACATAGAAGCTGTTGGCGGTCAGCCCCATAAAAGTGTAGTCGTGGAACACCGTCCAACTCAGGAACGAAAGCATTAGATAGGTGATTGAAGCGGCCCACAGAAGCAGGTGCAGCCAGTCGCCGGCCTTGGCGACCACACGCAACAATCGGCTCCCCCATGTTCTCATCATCACGCTCACCATCGCCCTTGGGAGAACTTCGTCCAGTCGATCACCGGAGTCTGCGGAACCTCGACTGGCTTTCGATAGATTTTTTCAAGCTCTGGCCTCGCCATCCACCCTGCAGGCACGTATGTGCAGTACCACCCGCAATCTGACATCGGAGCATCGACCAACCCTGATGTCCTGGTTGGCATGAAGAACGACGCCGCAGCATCCAGCACACCCTTCTGCGCCGCCTCCCCATTGACTGCAGAAACCCGGGAAGCCAGGTCGGCGATGTAGTTGGCATCGCCCAGCGCCTTGCCCTTGGACGCTCCCGTCGCTGCCTTGTAAAGGGCGAGACTATAGGCCAGATAGGCATCCCGATGCGTGTACGGGTTGTCCGGATCGTTGATGCCTTCATCCTGTGTCGATGCTTTGGCATGCCCCAGGACCGGCTTGAACTGCGTGCCATCGCGTTGAACGTGGGCAAACGAATCGCCAAAGAGGTGCAACACCCGTTGCGTCTCAACATTGTCGAGAATGGCCCTCTTGGCCTCGGGATTGTTCTCGTTCCTCTTGATATCGGCCAGGATCACAGCAACCTTTTCCCCCAGTTCCGCCTGGATGGCCCTGACTGCTTCCGGGTCCATTTCGCCACCCAAGGCATGGTTGTGTTGCTGTGGCGTGCCCTTGAATTTTGCCCAGGCAACGTTGAAAGGCGTGATGGCGTTTCGTCGATCCGTGTCAGGCGCCCACGTTGCAGCCGCAATGCCCTTTGCGTCGCTTTCCGTGAAACCACTCAGGTAAAGAATCGTCGCCGTTGTGGAGTAGTGCCCCACCTCTCCCCAGTTGTTTTCGACCGCGTTCTTTGCGGCGTTGTTGCCGGCAGCAGCGCCCAGCATGCCGTCCTGGAACGTGCCAAGCATTGCCCCGCCGATTCCGGCAACGGTGCTGACCGCTTCTTTCTCGCTGGCGGTCAGGTCCTTGCTGTCCTTGCCGAACATGAACCTGGCGATGGAAGGGGCTGCCGCTTCGGCACTCCCGGCCGCCAACGCACCTATCAGCGCATTGTCTCCGCCGGCTGACGCCACCGCAGCACCGAGCAAGGCGTGGGCCAGCAGATGCGTGGCGCTTCCCTCTTCACTGCGGCTTCCTCCATCAGCCATGTTCCTGTCGGCGTTCTCTTTGAAGTACTGACCGATCTGATAGGAAATCGCAGGTGCCAACGTGCCCGCCACAATGCTTCCCGCACTGCCCGACGAAGCCGCGAGACCCCCGGTGATCGCCCCAACCAGCACACCGGCCCTCTGCAGGCGATCAATCTCACCGCTGGCCGCCACGCCAACTGCAATTAGCTGGGCCTCGCGTTCCGGCGTCAATGCGGCGCGCTGTTCCGGGTCGTTCAGAATGGCCTTGACGGCTTCCCGGCGGTCCGTTGCTGCGTCGATCGACGCATTGATATCGGAGCGGATCTGCATCCCTACACTCACCACGGTGCCGGTCGCCTGAGCCATCGCGCGCTGCTGCTGCAGCATCTGCTGCAGGTCCGGCAGCGTATCGAGCGCTTTGTGTGCGGTACTGGCGTCGGTGTTGATCCCAAGATCGGCCGCATCGACCTTCTTGCCACCGATGGTGATGTTGCCGCCGGTCAGGGTGGCGTAAGTGGTGGAACTGTCATGGCCGCTCTCGGTCATCGGGATGCCCGGGCTGAAGGTCGTCGTGTTGGCTTTGCCGTACCCGCCGGTGGTGATGGTGTTGCCGATGTCCTTCAACTGGCCTGCGGCATTCGGTGCCGCTATCGGATTGCCGTCCGCATCGGTGGCCACCTTGCCGGTCGACCCGAAACCTCCGCTGATGCCAACCGAACTTGCGCGGTAATCCATCTCGTTCTTCAGATCGGTGAAAGTCAACGTCTGTGCAGTCAACTCACTGTTGCCCGTCTGGGTGCTGGCAATGGCGCCGCCAATCAGATTCACATGGCCGGCATCCACGTGGTAGCCACCATCACCGGCAAACAGGCCACTCTGCTGACCGACGCCCTGGTAGCTGCCGTTGGCTTTGCCGGCACTGGCATAGCCGTTCACGTTCCAGGCAGTGCCGAAAGATACCTGCACGCGGCCCCCTACCTGGTTGTCCTTGGACATGCTTTCGGCGATGTCCTGCAGCGATTCGATGGTCAGCGTGCCACCGGTCTTGACGTCGATGCGGTCCGCGGTGGCGGTGGCACCACGCAGGGTGGTATCTCCTTCCGCCTTCAGCGAGATGGTGCTACCGGCCAGCGTGGTGTTCTGCCAGGTGCTGCTTTCCGCATTCGACTTGCTGCTGCCCACGCTGGCCTCGGCGTAGACATAGACGCCGGTCTGCGCGCCGACCGACACGCCGACACCCACTTCGGCCCCGGCGTTGCTGCCTTTGCTCTTGCTCTGCAGGTTGGCCTGCCCCGCTTCAAGAAGGATGTCGCGCGCCGAGTCCAGCGCCAGCGTACTGCCCGCGCTCAGGCTGCCCTGCACCACGTGGATGTCGCCTTGGGTGCTGGTCAGGTTGACGTTGCCGCCGCCCTGGATGGTCGAACCGCGCGAGACCTGGCTGCTGCCATCAGCGCTGCGGCTTGAGGTCTTGAAGCCCACTCCCGCTTCCGCACTGAGCAGGGAGCCGCCGCCAGCGCCCTTGGCCATGTCTGCGATCGCACTCGCCGACTGGTAGGCGTTTGCGCTAGCCGCCAGGCCCTGCATCGCCTGCAGGCGACCGTCGGATTTGCGTGCGGCATCGACGTTGTTGAGCAGATCGATCAACGGCGATTTCACTCGTGCGAACGCACCGATCTTCAGGTCCTTGTCGCTCTGCGAGTAGTGCCCGCTTTCATCGGCGGTCAGCAGTTCGATCTGGGCGGCGGTGATGTTCACGTCCTGGGCCGCGACCACATTGCTCGCTGTCTGCGTGTATTTTCCGCCCGCGGTAAGGTTGACGCTGCCGCCGAGGCTGCCGACGGTGCTGGCCACCTGCGAGACTTGCGCGCTGTCGTCACGGTGCTGCTCGCGATGCCAACCGGAGAATTTCTCGGTGTCGGAAATCTGGACAGTGCCGATCGCCTTGCTATCCGAACGGTTGGCATTGCCGACCGTATCCTGGCCACTACGGATCGTGAGATCGCCTGCGGCACGGATGTTGACGTCCTTCTCGGCCGCGATGTTGGCGGCGGTCAGGCGGATATCACCCTCGGTGGTGGCCATGCGCACGCCACCGCCCACCGACAGCTGGGTACCGGTGATGGTGTCGCTCTGTCCGGCACCATCGCTGCGCGAGTTGTTGGTGCCAAATGGCAGGCCGGCCGAGTTGGTGGAAATACCCCAGCCCTTGCCACGGCTGTCACTGCTGCTGCGCTCCGTGTTGTGCGCCACGTCGAACACGATGTCCTTGGTGGCCAGCAGCGCGGCATCACCCTCGGCCGACATCTGCGCGCCCTGGCTGGTGATCGAGCCGCCATTGGCGATCAATGTGAGATTGCCTCCCGCGTTGAGGTTACTGACCCGTGCATCACTGCTGGAGTGGCTCTGGTTGCTGTTGGACCTCTGGCTGCCGGCCGTGATCGCCGGTAGCACGGCCGCCGACACGCCGGCCGCCACGCCTTCGGCGGTACGCGTAATCCGGCCCATCATCGTGCCGCTGTCGGCCATGCCTTCGGTAGCGTTGTCGCGTGCGGTGCGGTACGCCTTGGCCGGGTCGTAGGTGACGCCCACCGAGAACCCGCTGGACTTGCTCGACTGGCTGGCCTGGGTATCCACCGTGTCCTGGCGGGCAATCAGGTTGATGTCCCTGCCAACCAGAGTCAGGTCCCTGCCGGCGGCCACGTCGGACGCCGCGATCGTCAGCTGGTTGCCCGCATTGATCAGCACGTTGCCTTCGCGCGAGGCGATGGCCGAACCAACCTGGGTGGTCGACTGTTCGGCGGTGCTGCTGCTGTTCTTCGAGCTGCCATAGCCGATCGATGCAGTGCCATTGGCGAAGCCACCGGTGAAGCCGGACTTCTTCTTGCTCTGGCTGGACTCGCTGCTGTGATGGTCTTCCGCGGAGGCGATCAGCACGTTGTTGCCAGCACCCAGGGTGACGTTGCCGGTGGCGTCGATCACCGTGCCGACTGCGGTCAGGTCATGGCCCGCGTTGACATTGACCGCCTTGCCCTGCAAAGCGGTGCCAATGGCGTAGCTGTCGCTGCTCTCGGCGTGGCGGGTGGTGGTGGTACTCGACAGGGTCTTCTTTTTCTTGTCGTAGCTGTCCAGGCTGAAGTCATGCGTCTCGCTGGCCGAGAGCAGGTTGACGTCGCGACCGGCCACCACGCTCAGCGTGCCATCCGAACTGGCGACCTGGGTCGCGGTCAGATTGATATCGCGAGTCGCTTTCAGCACAACATTGTCACCAGCAGACAACTGGCTGCCACGTACGATCTCATCACTCTGGCTGATCTGCAGTGAACTGCGCTTGCCACCGGCATTGAAATCGCTGCTGCTGCTGTCCACCAGTACCTGGCTGTTGATGTCGCCGCCAGCCTGCAGAGCCATGCCACCGCCGGTCTTGATACGGGTTGCGGCCAGGTTGATGTCCTTGCCTGCGACCAGCAGCACATCGCCAGCGCCTTCAATCGAAGACACCGCGTGCGTGGTCTGGCTGTTGCTGGTGTAGTTGCGGCTGTCGTGGTTCAGCGCGCTGCTCTGGCCCAGCGTCTGCGCGCCCAGGTCCAGATTGCCACCGGCAGCCAGCTGGGTGATGCCATGGGTGCCGGCATTGCGGATCTCCGCTGCCTTGAGGCCGATGTCGCCGCCAGCCACCACCGACAGCACGCCATCGCCACCGGGATTGGTGACATACAGGCCAGCCACCCGATCGAGCGTGGTCTTCTGCTGCGACAGGCGATCGCCCTGGTCCTTCCATTCCGTAGTGGTCGAGGCCACGGTGATGTTGCCGCCGGCCTTCAATGCGAGGGCATCGGTGGCCTTGACGGTACTGCCGATGATGTCGATGTCCTGCCGCGCCGACAGGCCCACCTGGGCACCGCTGATCTGGCCACCGGACAGGTTGCGGATGTTGCCGGCATCGATGCTGACCAGCTGGCGGCCGGCAATCGTGCCGCTGTTGACCAGGTCGCCGCGCAGCTTGATGTCCACTTCGGCACCGGCCAGCAGTGCGCCGTCGTTGCCAAGGTCGCCCGGCATCACCCGCAGGTAGACCTGCGGGACCAGCGCGCGGACCACCGAGCCATCAGCCAGGGTGACGTCCTTCTCCACCAGCCAGACGATGTCGCTGGTCAGGCGTGCCATCTGCTCGGCCGTGAGCGCCACGCCGGGTCGCAGGCCCCATTCGCTCGCGACAGTGGCACCTGCCTCCAGCAACGCGCGGTACTGCTCTTCGTCGCTGCCGTGGCCGGTAAGGAAGCGGCGGCCGGTGAGCTCGCCGATCTGCTCGCGTACCAGCTTCTGCTCATAAAAGCCGTCACCCAGGCGCTTCTGCGTCTGCGCGGGATCAAAGCCTGCGCGCTGCAGCAGGTAATCCGAGCTGAGCCAATCACGGTAGCTGGCAAAGCGCGGATCGGTTTCCACGATGTGATTGCCACGGTTGGCGTCCACGTTGAACAGGCTGGCGGTGGGTGCACTGGCATTCGGGCTGGTGGTCACCACCACGCGCGGGTCGGTCCCGGTTGTCGTTGTAGCCTGCTTGCCCTCCACGGCGGTGTTGCCACCACTGCCGGCATGCTCCCCGGCGCGGACCGCCGCCGGGCCATTGGCATTGGCCTGCCCGGCCTGTGCCGCACTGATGTCCTGCGCCGTGCCGGCACCGCTGCCGGCATTGCCGGCCTGGCCGGGGCCCTGTGCACCGGCTGCATCCGCGCGGACACCGTCGGCCTGGGCTACCGCCTGCTGGTGGCCGCCATTGGCGCCCTGCGCCGCGCCGGCCGTGCCCGGCCCCTGCGCGTCCACGCTGCCCGCACCCTGGCCGGTGCTCTGGCCAGGCCCCTGCACGCTGCCCGCGCCCGGACCGACCGCACCCGCACCGCGGCCGCCGGTATCCAGCTGTGCCGTGCCCTTGCCACCACCGGCGTTGGGGTTGCTGCCACCGGTGTTGTCGTTGCGCAGGTTGCCGACATCAATGGTGAGCTTGCCGCCCGCCGTTATCGACGAACCCAGCGCACCGGTCTTCTCGGTGATGGGGGCCGCCTTCCAGCGGCTGGAGGAGCCACCGTAGGTGATGGACACGTTGTCGAACGTGCTGGTGCGGGTCAGCTGCTCGGCTGCGTTGATCACCTCGGACTGGTCACGGTTCAGGCCGACAATGGCCAGGTCGCGACCCGCGGCGATGTTGGCGAACCGGTTCTCCAGCCGATCGGTGCTGATCCGCATGTTGCCGCCTGCATTGATCACCGCGTTGTTGCCTGCCGAAACCACCACATCTTCCACGGTGGTGCGGGTGGCAACGCGGGTCTTCTCGTTGCCGCTGGTGTCCTGGGTATGACGCTGCATGTTGATCAGCATCGATTCCGGATTGTCATAGTCCGGATAGGTGATGATCTGCACGCAGGTGGTGGTGCAGGTACCGTAGGCGTTGTTGTACCTGAGGGTATCGGTCACGTACTCGATCGGCGGCGAACCGGGACCGCGGGTGGACAGGTCGCGGAAGGGATCTTCCGCACCAGCGCCGAGCTGATCGGGGTTGCTGCGGTTGTCTGCACGGCCGACGTAGTAGACCGTGACGGTGCCGTCCTGCACGTTCAGGCGCTCGCGCGACGCGCGCGCACCGTACGCGCCACCGCGGGCGAAGGCGTAGGCACTGGTGTTGCTGGTCAGCCGGATAACCGCCTTGCGGATCTGCTGGCCATCCGGGGTGACATAGGGGGTGTCTTCAAGGATGTCCGACGGATCGAGGTAGTAGATCTCGTACGGCTGGTAGTTCGACGTCGCGCGGAAATCACGGTTGTTGTTGGTGGCGTTCTTGAACCAGCCGGGCTGCTCCAGCCGGACCGGTGCATGCACGGTGGTGACCTTCTCCACGACCACGTTCTCGCGGATGTTGTTCACCGCCAGCGCGGACAGGTCCAGATTGCCGCTGACCTCGATGGTGGAACCGATGTTGTCCACCTTCTGGGCACTGCCTACCGCGCCCAGGCCGTTCAGGGCGCCGCCGATCGCGGCGTCGCCATCACTGAAGATCAGGCTCTTGCCGCTGTTGGTCAGCGTGCCGACGCCCAGGTCCAGGCGCTGGCGCGCGGCGATGGTGCCTGCACGGTCCACGCCGCCGATGTTGGCGGCGAGGTTGTTGAGCGAGCCCGCCTGGATGGCGACACGGTCACCGTAGATGCGGCCGCTGCCGATGTTGTCGACGCTCGCGGCGGTGATGTGGGTGACGTTGCCGTCCAGCAGGCCGTAGTTGACGAGTGCGCCACCCGCTGCCAGGCGGGTCAGGCCGATGCTGCTGATCTCGCCGGTGGAGGCGTTGGTGATGTTGCCGGCATTGATGTTGACGTTGGCACCCGCCAGCTTGCCGCTGTTGTCCAGATTGCCCTGGATGGACAGGCTCAGCGTGCCGTTGGCCACCATTTCGCCACGGTTGGTGTGGCTCTGGCCCAGCTCCAGGGTCATGTCACCCTGCGACATCAGCCGGCCATCACCGATGATTTCGCGGGTGCGGAGGGTCTGCTGCCTGCCGGCCACCAGGGTGCCGCCGCTGTTGACCAGGGTATCGGCGCGGACATCGGAGGTCAGCGCCGCCGACACCTGGCCACCGCTGTTGTCCAGGCGCTGGTTCACCTGCAGCAGCAGGTTGTCGGCAATCACCTGGCCGTTCTGGTTGTCCAGGTTGCCGGTGGTCACCTGCAGGTTCTTGCCCTGCAAGCCCAGCGCAGGGCCATTGGCCTGGCTGAGCGTATTGCGGTTGTCGATGTAACCGGCCTGCAGGTCGAGGCGGCCGGTCGCCGCCACCAGCCCGCCACTGTTGAGCAGGGCGCCCTGCAAACCGATGTCGGCATTGCCACCGGCGGTCACGCTGCCACCGCTGTTGGCCAGCTGCTGCGCGCGCAGCAGCAGGTCGGCTGCACTCACCAGCGAGCCGCCGCCACTGTTGTCGATGTTGACGGCCTGCACGTCGACGCCGGCCTTGGCGAACACCGAGCCGCCTCGATTGTCCAGATCGCCACTGCGGATCTGCAGCGTGCCACTGCTGACGATGCCGTTGCCATTGGAAGCGGCATTGGTCAGCCGCTGTTCGGAGGTGTCGATGCTGAGCGCTGCCGCCGACTGCAGCAGGCCACCGGTGTTGTCCAGCGCACCACTGCGCAGCGCTGCATTTCCGGAAAGGCTGGCAATGATGCCGCTGCGGTTGTCCAGCGCCTGGCCGCGGGTATCCAGCTGCAGGTCGTTGGCGATGATCCGGCCACTGTTGTTGTTCACGCCGCTGGCCGAGACCTGCAGGTGCTTGCCGGCCTGGACCAGGCCGCCTTCGTTGCGCAGCAGATCGGCACTGGTCAGCTGCAGGTTCTGCCCTGCCGCCACGGTACCGCTGCTGTTGTTGATGGCCTGTGCCTCGGCCAGCAACGCGCCCCCCGCAGACAGGGTGCCCTTGTCGCTGTTGTCGAGCAGGCCGTCAACGCGCACGGTCAGCGCGCTGTTGCCATCGCTGTGCACGGTGCCGCCGCGATTGTCGAGCGTGCCCGCGCTGATGCCTGCATCGCCCGTGGTCAGGATGCGACCACCGCGATTCTCCAGCGCATGGGTGATCGCCAAGGTGCTGCTGCCGCTGCCGGCGGCCTGGATCGTACCCAGGTTGTTGAGCAGTTGCGCGCTGCGCAGATCCAGCGCGCCATTGCCGGCAAGCGTGCCACCGCTGTTGTCCAGCCGGTCGCGCGCAGACACCTTCAACGCATCAGTGCCGGAGGCGATGATCGAACCGCCCGCGTTGAGCAGCGTGCCGGTATCCACAGCGATGCGGGCAGCGGACAGCGTGCCATCACGCAGGTCGGTGGTTTCACCGGTCAACTGCAGGGCGCCATTGCTGAGCAGCTTGCCGCCCTGGCCATTCAAGGTGTGCGCGTTGATCGCCAGCGTGCCGGTACCGGCCTGCTGCACGGTACCGCCGGCATTGCCGAACAATGCGCTGGTCAGGGTCAGGTCGCCATTGCTGGCGATCAGGCCGTTGCCGCCGTTGTCCAGCGAGGTGGTGGCCTGCACGGTGCTGGCCTGCGTGCCCGTCGCCAGCAGCTTGCCGTTCTGATTGTCGAAGCGGTCGGCGTTGACGGTGAAGTGATCGGCATTGAGCGTGGCACCGCGGTGGTCCACGCTCACCGCATCCAGCTGCAGTGCGCCTGCCGTGGCGATGCTGCCGCCGGCCCCGTCCAGCTGGGTGGCCTTCACGGTCAGCATGCCCTTCCCGGCATGGACGATGCTGCCTGCGGCATTGACCAGCTGCCCGGCGTCCAGGCGCAGGTTGCCGGCATTGCTGGCGAGGGTGCCACCGCCGTTGTTGAAGCAGCCCGTGACCGTGATCCGGCTGTCGGAGGTCCCTGCCGAACTCAAGGTGCCGCCTGCGTTCGACAGCGAACCGGCGTTGATCTGCTGTGCGCCGTTGGCGGCGATGGTGCCGCCGTCATTGCCGAGCGCACCACGCACCTGCAGCGACATCGCCTGGCTGCCGGTGGCGTTCAGCGTACCGGCCGTGTTGTCCAGCTGGCCGGCCTCGATGCTGACCTGCTGCGCGGCAGTGGTGCCTGCGCTGAGATCCAGGGTCTCGCCCTTCAGCTGCAGCTCGCCGTTGCTGACGATGCGACCGGCGTGGCCCTGCAGCGTGGTGGCATCGATCTGCAGCAGGCCGTCACCGGCCTGCTCGATGCTGCCGCTGCGGTTGTCCAGCGAAGTTGCCGCCACCTGCATGCCCGCGCCGCTGGCGATGACGCCCTTGTTGCTGTTGTCGAGCAGGCCATCGGCCTTGACCACCAGCCGGGCAGCGCTGTGCAGCGTGCCGCCCTGGTTGTCGATGCTGCCGGAGCTGATGCCAAGCCCGCCGTTGGCCAGGATGCGGCCGCCGCGGTTGTTGATGTCCTGGCCGATGATCAGCTGGCTCGCCGCTGTACCCGCCGACTGCAGCGTGCCGCCCGCGTTGACCAGCGCGGCACTGCGCAGGTCCAGCGCGCCATTGCTGGACACGGTACCGCCACTGTTGTCGATCCGTTCGCGCGCGCTCAGCCGCAGCATGTCATTGCCGGTGGCGGTGAGCGTGCCGCCGGCGGTGATCAGGGAGCCGGTGTCTATCTCGATCCGCTTGGCGGAGGTGATACCCGCGCGCAGGTCGGTGGTGGTGCCCTTGAGCAACAGGCTGCCATTGCTGACCAGCGTGCCGCCGGTGCCGTTGAGCGTTCCGGCGTCGATCGACAGCACGCCTTCACCGGCGTGCTGCACGGTGCCGCCGGCATTGCCGAACACCGCCGCCTGGATGCTGAGGTCGCCATTGCTGGCCAGCAGGCCGCCCTCGCCGTTGTCCAGCGTGCCGACCACGTTGATCGTGCTGCCCTCGGCACCGGTCGCGATGACCTTGCCGGCGCGGTTGTCGAAGGACTGTGCGTCCAGCGCGATGCGCTCGGCCTGCAGGGTGGCACCGCGATGGTCCACGCTGCCCGCCTGCAGGGTGATGCCGCCTGCGCTGGCGATGCTGCCGCCCTGGCCGTCCAGTTGCCCGGTGCGCAGCAGCAGGCCCTGGGTGCCGGCGTGGCTGAGCGTGCCCTTCACGTTGGCCATGTGACCGGCATCGATCTTCAGCGCGGTGCCGTTGCTGGCGAGCACGCCGTTGCTGTTGTCGAACAGGCCCGCTACGTGCAGCTCGGTCGTGGCGCTGCCCGCCGAACTGAGCGTGCCACCACGGTTGGAGAGTTCGCCGGCTTCGATGCGCTGCGCACCGTTGCTGGCGATGGTGCCCGCGTCATTGGCCAAGCGGCCGCTCACCTGCAGTGCCAGCGTCCCGCTGCCGGTTGCGCGCAGCGCGCCTGCGCTGTTGTCCAGGCTGTCGGCCACGATATCGAGCTGCTCGGCCGCCACGCTGCCGCCGCGGAGATCCAATGACCCGCCCTGCAGTGACAGCGCGCGGGCGGCACCGATGCTGCCGCCCTGGCCCGACAGCGTTTGCGCCTCGATGCGCAGGTTGCCGTTGGCGGAGATCGAGCCGCTGCGGTTCTCCAGCTGCGCGGCGCGGATTGCGGATGCAGCATCACCGGCGGCAATCAACTTGCCATGGTCGTTGACGAAGCGGCCTGCGTGCACATCGATGGCCCCATTGCTGCCCAGCGTTCCGCCGGTATTGTCGAGCAGGCTGCGGGCCTGCAGCTGGAGCGCCTGGGTGCCAAGCGCACTCAGCTGGCCACCGGCGGTGATCACGGTGTCGCCGTCGATGCTGATGCGCTGCGCGGTGGTGGTGCCGTTGCGCAGATCGAGGGTGTCGCCCTGCAGCTCCAGCGAACCGTTGCTGAGCAGGGTTCCACCGGCGCCGGTCAGGTCCTGCGTGGTGATGACCAGGCTGCCGGACCCGGCCTGCTGCACGGTTCCGCCGGCATTGCCGAAGGTACGCGCGTGGATATCCAGGTTGCCATTGCTGGCGAGGGTGCCGCCATTGCCGTTGTCCAGCGTGCCCTGCACGCGCAGCGTATTGCCGCCGGTACCGGTGGCGATGATGCGCCCGCCGCGGTTGTCGAACCCGGTCGCCGTGATGTCCAGCTGCGCGGCAGCCAGCGACGCTCCCTGGTGATCGACCTCGGCCGCAGTGAGCTGCAGGGCGCCGGCAGTGGCGATCTGCCCCTTTGCTCCGTCCAGACGCCCGCTGTCGATGATCAGGCCGTCGCTGCCCGCATGGCTGAGCGTACCGCCGGCATTGACCAGCGCGCCGCTCTTCAGCTGCAGGTGGGCGGCATTGCTGGCGATGCTGCCGCCACTGTTGTCGAGCGTGCCGTCGACCCGGATCTGCGAAGCCGCCGTTCCCGCCGAATTGAGCGCACCGCCGCGGTTGGACAGCGCACCCGCCTGGATCTGCTGCGCGCCATTGGCGCTGATGCTGCCGCCGTCGTTGCGCAGCAGGCCCTGCACCTGCAGCTGCATCGCGTTGTTGCCCAGTGACAACAGGCTGCCGCCGCTGGTGTCCAGGCCGGTGGCCGTGATCTGCACCTCGCGGGCGCGGGTGGTGCCCTTCTGCAGGTCCAGCTGCTGCCCGCTCAACTGCAGCAGGCCATTGCTGGCGATGCTGCCAGCAGCTCCCTGCACGGTGGTCGCGTCGATCTGCAGCGTGCCGGTGCCGGCATGGTCGATGCTGCCGCTCTCGTTCAGCAGGCCATCGGTCTTGATATCCAGATCGCCATTGCCGGACAGCAGGCCGCGCTGGTTCTGCAGCCGCTGGCTGGCGTGGATGCGGCTGGTGCCGGTGCCTGCGGCGATCAGCTTGCCGCCGTCGTTGATGAGGATGCCGCTGTTGATGTCCAGCGCACCATTGGCGCCCACGGTGCCGCCGCTGTTGTCCAGGGTGCGCGATACCTGCAGCTGCAGCGCATCGCCGCCGGTCGAGGTCAGCGTGCCGCCGGCGGTGGTCAGGTCTCCGGCGCGCACATCGATGCGCTGCGCGGCGGTGGTGCCATTGCGCAGATTCAGGGTGTCGCCGTGCAGCTGCAGCGTGCCGTTGCTGAGAACGGTGCCGCCCTGGCCCTGCAGGTTGGCGGTGGTGACGCGCAGGTTGCCGGTGCCCGCCTGCTGCACGGTGCCGCCGGCATTGCCGAAGGACGCTGCATCGATCTGCAGGTCGGCATTGCTGGCCAGCAGGCCACCGTCGCTGTTGTCCAGGTGATTGCGGACGTTGAGCGTGCTGGCCTGCAGCCCCGTGGACAGCACGCGGCCGCCGCGGTTGTCGAAGTCCTGTGCGCTCAGGCCGAGCTGGCGGGCGATCAGCTGCGCACCGCGGTGGTCGGCGCGGCCCAGCAGCAGGTCTGCCGCGCCGGCGGTGGCAATGCTGCCCTGCACGCCATCCAGTACCTCCGCACGCAGCAGCAGGCCCTCGCTGCCGGCGTGGTTGATGCTGCCCCGGGTGTTGACCAGGGTGCCGATGTCGAGGCCGAGCCGCGTGGCATTGCTGGAGATGCTGCCCTCGCTGTTGTCGAGCTGGCCGATCGTCCAGATCGTGCCGGCACTGCCACCGTGGGCGAGGCTGCCGCCACGATTGATTGCCGATTGCGCCTGCAGCTCGAAGCCACGGGCGAAGGTCATGCGGCCGCCACTGTTGTCCAGCTGCTGCACCTGTGCGCTGGCCGCGCCCTGGACCTGCAAGGTGCCGCGCATGTTGCGCAGCGCCTGTCCCTGCACCAGCAGGGTGCTTACCCCCAGCGTGCCGTCGCTGTTGTCCAGGCTGTTGCGGGCGCTGAGCTGCAGGTCGCCACTGGCTTCGATGCGGCCGCCATCGTTGCCCAGCGTTCCTGCGATGTTGAGCACGCCGGCCGCCAGCGGCGGAAGTGGTGTGACCGGCAGGGTGCCGCCGCCGGTGCCGGGAGTGCCAGTGCCCGGGGTACCCGTGCCCGGAGTGCCGGTACCTGGCGTACCCGTGCCTGGCGTACCCGTACCCGGCGGGGTGCCGGTGCCGCCGGTGCCGGTGCCTGGCGAAACACTGGACACGGTGCCGATACGGCCCTGCAGGTTGCTGAGGTCGGCGGCCTGCAGCTGCAGCGCTTGCGTTCCAAGCTGTTCGATGCTGCCGCCGCGGTTGCGCAGCGCATCGGCATTCACTTCGATGCGTCGCGCATTGAGCGTGCCGCCACTATTGTCGACATCTGCCGGGGTCTGCACGCGCAGCTCGCGCTCGGCACTGAGCGTGCCGGCATTGGCGATGCCCGCGCTGGCGTCGATACGCAGGTCCTGCTGCGCATGCATCGCGCCGGTGTTCTGCAGCCGGCCGTCGGCGGTGACCACCAGCTCGCCGGCCTGGGCACCGATCTTGCCGGCATTGCTTACGCCCACGCCATGTTCGTTGCCGACCAGCCAGATGCGGTTGGCATACATGCCGCCCAGCGCGCCCACATCCAGCGCGAAGGTGGGCGCGGCGGACGTGGGCTTCTGCTGCTGCACGCTGCTGTGGTCGGCACTGACCACGTTGCTGCCCAGGCTGGCCTGCAGCTGGTTGGCCCAGATGCCGGCATTGACCTGCAGCGAGCGGGTGATGATGTCGGTGTAGTCGGCGCGGCTGGTATCCAGGCCCGTGCCACCGACGCCGATGCTGCCGCCTTCCACGCGATAGCCTTCCAGCACGCCATTGCTGACGATCGGCGTGCCGGTGGTCAGGGTCACCCGGCTGGCGTTGAGGAAGCCCGCGCCATTGACCTGGATCCCGGCCGGGTTGGCGATGACCACCTGCGCGCGGGTACCGGCAACTTCCACGTAGCCATTGAGATGGCTGGGATTGCTGCTGTTGACCTCGTTGAGGATGACGCGGGCGGT
This sequence comes from Stenotrophomonas sp. 1L-E-5-B-C3, assembly GCF_057292075.1. Taxonomy (NCBI): domain Bacteria; kingdom Pseudomonadati; phylum Pseudomonadota; class Gammaproteobacteria; order Lysobacterales; family Lysobacteraceae; genus Stenotrophomonas; species Stenotrophomonas sp. 1L-E-5-B-C3. The sequence continues at coordinate 78,982 of NZ_JBXAWS010000007.1, read as the reverse complement.
GCCGGTGGCCAGCCACGGATTGCCCTGTACCCAGCCGCCCAGCTGGGTCTGCACGTCGCCGCGCGAGTTGTTGAGGATGACGCCCTGCTGGCCGACATCGAACTGCTGGTAGGAATTGCGCGACACGCCGCCAGCGCTGGGCGTGGTGATATTCACCTGCGGCGTGCCATTGGCCGAGGTGATCACCGTCGGGCGCTGGTTTGCCGGTGCGCCGGGATCGGCGGCAATACGGCCCGGGTCGGCCGGCGCCTGCTGCGCCGACAACGGCTGCACCAGCCCCACCCATCCCAGCACCAGCCACAGCGCGAAACTGATCGGACGCAGGGTGCCGACCGCATGGCCCTCTCGACTGTCGGCACCACCGCGGGCGGCGTTGACCAGCTCGGACGCCACCTGCATGACCCCGAGCGTACGGTTGAAGACCAGACGGTAGACTTTGTTCACGGCGCTGATTCCTTTCGGTGCTGTTGGGTTGTGCGCGCAGCGGTCTGCGCGTTACCGCATCGTGCTGGCCGCGCCGGGAACAGCGCGGGCCAGCTGTATGCAGGCGTCAGAACGAGATGCCCAGGTTCATTCCAAACGTGGTGTAGGCGGTCTGGAAACCGCGCGGCCTGGACAACGGGCTGCCGACAAAGGCGTCCCAGTTGACATGGCGGGTGCCGCCGCGAAGTCCGAGTGCGGTACCAGTAAGCCGGTCACCCAGCAGCCGGGCCGTGGACGGGCCGGCGACACGCCCGTGATCAACGGCGACGTAGGCTTCCACGCCACTGCCCAGGGGCACGCCCACTTCATTGCGCAGCAACCAGCCACGTTCACCGGTCAGCGACATTTCGCCATCAAAGCCCCGCACGGTGTAGCGGCCACCAATCGAGAACCGATCCTGCGGCACCAGCGGAGAGCGGTTCCACTGCGCGCGCCAGCTGCCGACGTAGCGCAGGCTCTGCTTGCCCCACTGCAAGGGCAGCACCAACTGTGCATCCGCGGTATAGATGCGGCCATGCGCCGTACCTTCGCCAAAGGCCTCTTCCGGCGCACGCAGCGCGTTGAAGGCGCCGGTACCCTTGCGGTACGCCAGGTTCACATCCAGGGTCGCCTTGCCGATGAAGTGACGGTGGCCCAGGCCCAGCTCCCAGCCCGCCATGCGGCGGCGCTGCACTTCGATCTCGGTATCGTTGATGAAGTTGTCCGATTCGCGGTACCAGCCGCGCGCGTACATGCTGGTTTTGGCGCGCGCGTTGCGGAACAACATGCGCGTCAGGCGCAGCTCGGCGTTGCGGCTGGAGCCACTGTAGACGTAGTTCTCGAATGCGCCGGCAACGGTCTGCTCATAGTCGAAGTTGCTGGCGTTGGCGCCCAGCAACCATCCGCCCAGCGGCACGCTGTAATGCACCGCCCAGCTGTCGGTGCCACGCTCACTGCCGTTGAGTACCGATTTGCCCACGTTGATGTAGAACAGATCGCTGAGACCGGCCGCGTTGTCCACCGACACTGTGGTACCCGCCTGCATCTTGCCGGTGGACTGGCTCCCGGCATCGTCCAGTGTCAGGTTGACCCGTACCAGGCGCGCCTGCTGCCAGCTGATCACCAGGTCGCTCTCGCCCGGCTTGGCCGCCGCGCCGTCGGCCGGGGGCGCGATCTGGATGTCCACTGTCGCGGTCGGCACGCGCTGCAGGTTTTCCAGCGCCTGCTCGATGTCACGCAGGTTCAGTACTTCGCCGCGTGCCACCCGCACCGCGTTCCAGAGGGCGGGGGTACGGCCTTCGCCGTCGGCGAAACGGATGGCATTGACGCGTCCCGGCACGACCGTGAGCGTCAGGATGCCGGTCTTCAGGTCCTGCGGCGCGGCGAGAATGCGCGTGGTGACGTAACCGCGTTCGATGATCGCGTTCTGCACGCGCTTCATCACGATGTCCACGCCGGCAGTACCCAGACAGCGCCCGGTTGCGGGGTCGCTGCGCGGATCGGCTGCCGCCAGTGCCCAACGGAAGCGTTCGGCCAGATCGCCCTGCAGCACGATGCTGTTGATGGTGAAGCAGGGTGATTCGTCAGCCGGCAGATGGCCGAGGTCTTCGGTGGCCGGCTGCAGCCGGACATCCGGCGTGGATTCCTGTTGTTCCCGCAGCGCGCGCTCGCGCTCCTGCTGCCGCAGCAACTCCTGCTCCGGTGACACCACCTGCGCCCAGGCCGGTGCCTGGAAACCGGTCATGGCCAGTGCCACAGCCACGGACAACCGCCACTGCAACGCGCGGCTGCGTACATTACGTCCCTGTTCCACGATGCTTTCTTCCCTGCGGATGGCTGCCAGTCCGACCAATATTCGGCTGGAAGAGGCAGCACTTTAAGGGAATCGCAGGGCAGGCGACAGGGCCGGCACGCCGCGCGGGCCCGGGCTTCCCAGGCAAAGTGTGATGTCCGACGGAGAGCCTTCCGCTGGCTGGCAGCGCCCGGAATCTGTCCCGGGTCTGCCAGCGTGCCGGCCAACGCTGGCAGCACTGGGGCCGCCGGTGGTGGCCGCCCGCCACTGCGTGCGGCGCAGCAGTGGCGGGACGTCCGCGAAACCGTGAACCCGATCAGGCCTCGTAGGCCGACTCGCCGTGCGAAGTCACATCCAGGCCGGTGCGCTCGGCTTCCTCGGTCACGCGCAGGCCGACCACGCTGCGCACCACCAGCAGGATCAGCGTGGTCACCACTGCCGACCAGACCACCGTCAGGCCAACACTGACCACCTGCACCCACACCTGATGCGCGATATCCAGATCGGCCTTGGTGCCGCCCAGCGACTGTGCACTGAACACGCCGGTGAGAATCGCGCCGACGATGCCGCCGACACCATGCACACCGAACACGTCGGCGGTGTCGTCCACCTTCAGCAGGCGCTTCAAACCGGTCACGCCCCACACGCAGACCACGCCGGCGACGAAGCCGATGATGATCGCGCCGAGCGGGCCGACGGTGCCGCAGGCCGGGGTGATGCCGACCAGACCGGCCACCGCACCCGAGGCGGCGCCCAGTGCCGACGGCTTGCCCTTGCTGATCGCTTCCACCAGCGTCCAGCCAAGCACCGCAGCGGCGGTGGCCAGCACGGTGTTGAGGAACGCCAGCGAGGCGACGGTATCGGCCGCAGCAGCGGAGCCGGCATTGAAGCCGAACCAGCCGACCCACAGCAGCATCGCGCCGATGTAGGTGAACGGCACGTTGTGCGGCTTCAGCGCGGTCTGCCCGTAGCCCAGCCGCTTGCCGACGAACCACGCGGCGACCAGGCCGGCAACACCGGCATTGATGTGGACCACGGTGCCGCCGGCGAAGTCGATCGCGCCCATTTCACCGAGGTAACCGCCACCCCACACGATGTGCGCCATCGGGATGTAGCTGAGGGTGAACCACAGCGCCGAGAACAGCAGCACCGCGCGGAACTTGATGCGTTCGGCAAAGGCGCCGACGATCAGCGCGGTGGTGATGCCGGCGAAGGTCGACTGGAAGGCGACGAACAGGTAGTCCGGCAGGCCCTTGATCGGCGTGTTGCCGACCGAGTCGGGGGTGAAGCCCTTGAGGAAGGCGAATTCGGTGAACGAGCCGAAGAACGGATTGCCGGCGCTGAACACCGCGCTGTAGCCATAGGCCACCCACAGCAGCAGTACCAGCGAGAACACCACCAGGATCTGGCTGAGCACCGACAGCACGTTCTTCGAACGCACCAGGCCGCCATAGAACAACGCCAGGCCCGGCACCACCATCAGCAGTACCAGCAGGGTAGAGGTCAGCATCCAGGCCACGTCGCCATGGTCGTAGGCAGCGGCGGCTTCGGCGACGGCAGGTGCGGCCGCCGCGGCGACCGGATCCTGCAGCGGTTCGACCGCTACGGTTTCGCTGGGCAGCGGCGACACCTGGGCCTGCGCATGGGCAGTTCCCGGCCAGGCGCCGGCAGCCAGCGCACTGAGCAGCATCAACAGGCACACCAGATGGAACCGGGCTTGCCACCCGGTGAGAAGGCGCATCTTCATGGGGGAGTCTCCGGAAGGGGGTTACAGCGCGTCGGCACCGATTTCGCCGGTGCGGATGCGGATGACCTGTTCGACGGCGGTGACGAAGATCTTGCCGTCACCGATCTTGCCGGTGCCTGCCGACGACTGGATCGCTTCGATCACCGCATCGGCACGCTCGTCGGTGACCACGGTTTCGATCTTGATCTTGGGCAGGAAATCGACCACGTACTCGGCACCGCGATACAGCTCGGTGTGGCCCTTCTGGCGACCGAAGCCTTTCACTTCGGTCACGGTGATGCCCGACACGCCGGCATCGGACAAGGCCTCGCGGACCTCGTCGAGCTTGAACGGTCGGATGATGGCGGAGATCAGTTTCATGCGCATGTCCCGATGGTGGATGGGGCCAGCGCGCCAGCGCGCGATGGCATCAGGCAACCACGGGCCATCGTGGCGATGGCCGTGGCTGTTGCACCGGACACGTACTGGGCCGGGACGGCCGTGCCTCTCTCCTTGCACGACCGACGCGGGAGGGAGGGCGGCCCTGGTCGCGTATCCGGTCTCTCTCTTGCCCCTGGGTTGGGGTCAGAACCCTTTCGCGGTGCGAAAAGGATCCGACCCCGTGCAACGACGGCTCCCCAGCCGCCCGATCAGCTGGCGTAGTACAGCTGGTATTCCAGCGGGTGGGTGGCCGCGCGGAACTTGGTCACTTCCTGCATCTTCAGCGCGATGTAGCCGTCGATGAAGTCATCGCTCATCACGCCGCCGGCCTTCAGGAACTCGCGGTCCTTGTCCAGCGCTTCCAGCGCCTGGTCCAGCGAGGAGCAGACCTGCGGAATCAGCTTCTCTTCTTCCGGCGGCAGGTCGTACAGGTCCTTGTCGCTCGGTGCGCCCGGGTCGATCTGGTTCTTGATGCCGTCCAGGCCGGCCATCATCAGCGCGGTGAAGGTCAGGTAGCCGGACTGGATCGGATCCGGGAAGCGCATTTCGATGCGGCGTGCCTTCGGGTTGGACACCCACGGGATGCGGCACGAAGCCGAACGGTTGCGGGCCGAGTAGGCCAGCATCACCGGTGCTTCGTAGCCCGGCACCAGGCGCTTGTAGCTGTTGGTGCCCGAGTTGGCGAAGGCGTTGATGGCCTTGGCGTGCTTGAAGATGCCGCCGATGTACCATAGCGCCATCTGGCTCAGGCCGCCGTAGCCGTCACCGGAGAACAGGTTGGTGCCGCCCTTGGACAGCGACTGGTGCACGTGCATGCCGCTGCCGTTGTCGCCGACGATCGGCTTGGGCATGAAGGTGACGGTCTTGCCGTTGCGGTGCGCCACGTTCTTGATGACGTACTTCATGCGCAGCAGTTCGTCGGCCTTCTGCACCAGGGTGCTGAACTTGGTGCCGATCTCGCACTGGCCGGCGGTGGCCACTTCGTGGTGCTGCACTTCCACTTCGATGCCGACCTGTTCCAGGGTCTTGCACATTTCAGCGCGAAGGTCGTGCAGGGTGTCGGTCGGCGGAACGGGGAAGTAGCCGCCCTTCACGCCCGGACGGTAACCGCTGTTGGCGCCGTCGTACTTGGCGCCGCTGTTCCATGCCGCTTCTTCCGAATCGACCTGGAAGAAGGTGTGGCCCATTTCATTGGCGAAGCGGACCGAATCGAAGATGAAGAATTCCGGCTCCGGGCCGAAGAACGCGGTTTCGGCGATGCCCGAGGACTTCAGGTACGACTCTGCGCGCTTGGCGATGCCGCGCGGGCAACGGCCATACGGCTGCATGGTGGCCGGATCGAGGATGTCGCAGCTGATCACGATGGTCGGATCGGCGTAGAACGGGTCGACGTAGGCGCTGGCGGTATCCGGCAGCAGCACCATGTCCGATTCGGCGATGCCCTTCCAGCCGGCGATCGAGCTGCCATCGAACATCTTGCCTTCTTCAAACAGCGACGGCTCGACGATGCTGACCGGGAAGGTCACGTGCTGCTCGACACCGCGCATGTCGACAAAACGCAGGTCGACGAACTCGATCTGGTTGTCCTTGATCAGCTTTTCTACGTTTTCCACGGACATCGGTACGACCTCGGATGGGGATGAATGCCTGCTGAGGTACAGCAACGACCGTGCCAACTTTTGGTCACCTGCAAGTCATTGATTTCAAAAAGGCCGCCCCGGATCGGTGCAGAACAGCGCGCACCAAACGGGTGCACCAAGGACCAGACGCACCCGTTTGGTGCGGCATGGATCGTCTATTCTTTCGACCTTCTATCGCCGCCCGCACCCGCCCTGTCCATGTCCGATCTGCTCTCTGCCCTGCTGCTGGGCATCCTCGAAGGCTTGACCGAATTCCTGCCGATCTCCAGCACGGGCCACCTGCTGATCGCCCAGCACTGGCTGGGCGCGCGATCGGACTTCTTCAACATCATCATCCAGGCCGGCGCGATCCTGGCGGTGGTGCTGGTGTTCCGCCAGCGCCTGCTGCAGCTGGCCACGGGCTTCGGGCAGCGTGAGAACCGCGACTACGTGTTCAAGCTCGGTGCCGCCTTCCTGGTAACCGCGGTGGTCGGCCTGGTGGTGCGCAAGGCCGGCTGGTCGCTGCCGGAAACGGTCAGCCCGGTGGCCTGGGCGCTGATCATCGGCGGCATCTGGATGCTGCTGGTGGAGGCCTACACCGCACGCCTGCCCGACCGCGACCAGGTGACCTGGACGGTGGCCATTGGTGTTGGCCTGGCACAGGTGGTGGCCGGTGTGTTTCCCGGCACTTCGCGTTCGGCCTCGGCCATCTTCCTGGCCATGCTGCTGGGGCTGAGCCGCCGCGCCGCCGCCGCCGAGTTCGTGTTCCTGGTCGGCATTCCCACCATGTTCGCCGCCAGTGCGTACACCTTCCTGGAACTGGCCAAGGAAGGAAACCTGGCCAGCGAGAACTGGACCGAGGTGGGTGTGGCCTTCGTTGCCGCGGCCATCACCGGCTTCGTCGTAGTGAAGTGGCTGATGGGTTACATCAAGTCGCACACGTTCACCGCGTTCGCGCTCTACCGCATCGCGCTGGGCGCCGCGCTGCTGCTGTGGTTGCCCTCCGGCAGCTGAACAGCGCCGGGGCGCGGTAACCCCGTTGCCGACCCCACCCCGTTTCCCCCACGGTTCCCCAAGGAGAATCACCATGAACCGCAAGCTCACCCTGCTCCTCCCGCTGGCCCTGCTGGCCGCCTGCAGCCAGACCCCGGCCCCGGCCGGCACCGGCGGCGACGACGTTGCCCCGGCCGCCGCCAAGGCAGCAGACCAGCAGACGCTGGCGCACCTGGACGCGCAGCGCCTGCAGAGCCAGCACTGGCTGCTGCAGCAGGCCACCGCAGCCGACGGCAAGCGCATCGACGCGCTGTTCGCACGCGAAGACAAGCCGGTCACCCTGGACTTCGCTGATGGCCGCCTGTCGGTCAGCAACGCCTGCAACCACATGGGTGGCGGCTACACCCTGGCCGACGGCAAGCTGAGCGTCAGCGCGATGGCCTCGACCCTGATGGCCTGCACCGACAAGGCGCTGATGGCGCTGGACGAGGCCGTGTCGAGCCGCCTGCAGGGCGAGCTGAAGGCCGAACAGGACGCCGACGGCAAGCTGACCCTGACCACCGCCAAGGGCGATGTGCTGGTGTTCAACCCGGAGCCGACCGCTGAAACCCGCTACGGCGGCGCCGGCGAAACCGTGTTCCTGGAAGTGGCCGCCAAGACCCAGAAGTGCTCGCACCCGCTGATCCCGGACTACCAGTGCCTGCAGGTGCGTGAGGTCAAGTTCGACGACAAGGGCCTGAAGCAGGGCGAGCCGGGCAAGTTCGAGAACTTCTACGGCAGCATCGAGGGCTACACCCACGAAGACGGCGTGCGCAACGTGGTGCGCGTGAAGCGCTACGACGTGAAGAACCCGCCGGCCGATGCGCCGTCGCAGGCGTACGTGCTGGACATGGTGGTCGAGTCGGCCATCGAGAAGAAATAAAACGATGGAAGGGCGGCCGAAAGGCCGCCCTTCTTCGTTGGCGGTAGAGCCGGCCGCTGGCCGGCTGCCACAGGCACCTCCGGCGGACATGGGACATGCCGGCCAGCGGCCGGCACTACCCGATATACAGCCTCAGCCCAGCGCCGGGTTCAACGTGTAGGTGCCATGCAGTGCGGCTTCGGCCAGCACGTGGCCATGCATGGCGCGGTAGGCATCGGCGGCGGTGAAGCGCGCCGGCAGATCGAGCGAGGCCACGTCCAGCGCAAATACGCGGAAGAAATAGCGGTGCACGCGTTCGTCGTTGAACGGCGGATACGGGCCGTCATAGCCCAGGTAATCGCCGGCCATGTCCGGGTTGCCGGCGAACCAGCCGGTGAAGTCGTTCAGGCCCTGGCGGCTGCCCGCCGGGCCAGCCGGTGCGGTCCTGCCCTTGACCACGAAGCCGTCGCTGCAGCTGCCTGCTGCGATCTCCTGCACCGAGGCCGGGATATCAGCCATCACCCAATGCACGAAATCGCAGCGCGGCTGATCGCGCGGCACGGTCATGTCCGTACGGCCGACCGTTTCAGGCACGGTCGGCACGTCCGGGTCCACGCACACCAGCAGGAACGAACGCGTGCCTTCCGGCGCGCCGTTCCAGGCCAGGTGCGGATTGCGGTCCGGGGCGAAGCCGGCGGCATCGCCGGCGGCGAACTCGCGGTCGATCGGTGCACCGTTGGTCAGGCTGTGACTGCTCAATTGCATCGGACGCTCCTCACTCTTCCGGGTAACCCAGGCGCACCGCAATCGGGGTGAGCAGGGCGAAAGCGGCGCTCATCACGTCGCGGTAGTTGCGCCAATGGCCAGGCGGCAGGCGCGGTGCACCCAGCTGCGCCGCCGGCGGCATCGGCCGCTCGAACAGGCGGCCGAGCAGTTCAGCCATTGCCTGCGGATCGTTGCCGATATGGTCGATGCGCAGCAGTACATGTGGGTACAGGTCTTCCTCATGCAACGTGGCGACCTGGGTCAACGCACGCGCCAGCCACTCACCGGCTTCGGCCAGCGAGGTCATCGCCAGCGGCGCGGCGGCGCCGTAGGCCACCCAGTCCAGCAGCATGTCGCGCGGGTCACGCAGCACCAGCAGCAGGCGGCCCTGCGGCAGCTGCGGGCGCAGCGCCCACAGCAGGGCGTTGTCCCACCACAGCAACCAGTCGATCACGGTGTCGTTCTGCAGGCCACGTGCCGGCAGCTGTTCGCGCCAGCGTTCCACCAGCCGCTCCGGGGTCAGCACGCCCGAGGCCAGATCCTGCAGCGTGTGGTAGTTCTGGAACGCATCATCGGGCGGCGTGTTGGTGTAGCGGTCACTGCGCAGCACCGGGCTGGCGGCGGCCAGGCCGGTCGCCACGCGCTCCACGCCCGAACCCGGTGCGCCCCACAGGAAGATCGGCGCGGAGGTGGCATCACCGTCGATATCGCCCTTGTCCGGCCAGCTCGGCGGGGCCTTGGCCTGCGGCGGCAGCGGCAGGCGCTGCGGCGCCTGGTCGGCCTGCAGCGCCATCCACGTACGCAGCGCTTCCTGCGGCTGCGCGGCACGGTCCTGGATCTCGCCCATCCACGTCCGCAGATCGGCGCGATGGCCTTCCGGCGCCAGGTCGATCAGTGCCTGCACGCGAGCCACGGCAGCGGCCGGATCCCGTTGCAGCAGGCCTTCAACCAGGCGGGTTTCGCCACTGACACGACCCGGCTCCTGGCTGACGATACGCTCGGCAATCGCTTCGGCCTGCGCATGTTCACCGGCCATGTCGTGCAGGCGCAGGCGTGCCTCAAGTGCCGGCAGATGCTCGGGCATCGCTGCCATCCAGCGCTCGACAGCGGTCACCGCACTTTCGCTGCCCACCTGCTCGATCGCCAGCCGCGCCAGCCACACGTCGTGCAGCTGGTCATTGTTTTCCAGCACCGCGTCCAGTCGAGCACGTGCTTCATCCTCACGCCCCAGGCGCTGCCATGACATCAGCAGCAGCTGCAGCATCTGGCGGTCATCCGGCTGCGTTTCCAGCAGCGGCAGCAGGTACTCCAGCGCCTGCAGCGGCTGGCCGCTGCGCAGCGACAGCTCGCCGGCCAGGCGACGCATCGCCGGCACGTCCATCTGCGGCTGCTGCAGGGCCACCTGCATCGCTTCGGCCGCAGCCGGCACATTGCCCTGGCGCAGCGCCAGCTGCACCACCAGGCCGTGCAACGAGGAAAGCGACGGGTTCAGTTCCAGCACGCGACGGAACGACTGCTCGGCGAACGCCAGCATGTCCTTGCCCAGATAGGCAAAACCCAGTGCATACAACACGCGGGGATCGTCCGGCAACGCCTTGCTGGCGGCCGACAGCAGCGACAGCGCGCGATCCGCATCGCCGCGGCGCAGGGCAACCATGCCGTCGATGGTCAGCAGCTCCGGGTGATCCGGCTCGACGCGCGACGCCAGCGTCGACACGCGCGCCGCTTCGTCGAAGTCGTTGCGGCCGATCGCCAGGTGCGCCTGCATCAGGTAGGCGGAGAAGGAATTCGGATCGAGGCCGGTGGTGCGCGCCAACGCCTCGTCAGCACCTTCGAACTGGCGCAGGGCCAGCAGCAGGCCGGCCTGCTGCAGGTGCAGCTGGGCATCGTCCGGGGCCAGGCGCAGCGCCTCCTGCAGGGCGTCCATCGCGTGCTCGGCGTTGCCCTGCTGCTGCAGCGCAAGCGCCAGCCAGCGGTGGGCTTCGGCCAGGCCGGGTTCATCACGGGTCCACGCCTGGGCCAGCTGCACGGCCTGGTCGGCCTGGTTCTGGCGCAGCGCTTGGATGATCTGGTCTTGCATGGCAGTCCGCTTCAAGTGCAAACCCGCATTGTAGCGGCCCGCACGCCGGTGCCGGTTCAGCCCTGCAGCACCCGCTGCAGGCGCTGTGCCACCCAGCGCTCGGAGAAGCCATCACCCCGCCAGTTTTCGAGGAAGCCGCAGTGGCCTCCCCAGCAGGCCGTTTCCAGGTGTGCCTGGTGCGGCAGCTGCCAGTCGCTGAAGGTCACATACGGGATCACCGGGTCATCCTGGGCCATCAGGATGTCGGCCGGCACCTGCAGGGTGGACAAGCGGTCACCGGCAATCGAGTAGCCGTCGAAATAGGCCTGCAGCGAGCCGAAGCTGGTGTGCCGTTCGACCAGCCATGCGGTCAGCGCGCGGATGTCCAGCTTCAGCACGCGGTCGTCGCAGTCGCTCAGCTCGGGGAACAGGTCACGCTTGCGCCGCAGCGAACCGGCCCATTTGCGCCGGAAGTACCAGTCGTACATTGCCGGGCCGTTCTCGATGCTGTCCATGGTCAGCGCCGGGTCCAGCACCGGGCACACCGAGGCCACGCGCAGCAGCGGCACGCCGGCCGCCGGCGCACGCAGGGCCAGGCGCAGCACGAAGTTGCCACCCAGCGAGTACCCGGCGGCCACCAGCGGCAGCTGCGGCCAGCGCTGGGCGATGTCACCCGCGGCATGTACCACTTCGTCGATCAGGTTGGAGTGGAAGATGCCGGGGTTCAGATGATGGGTGTTGCCGTGGTCGCGGAAGTTCAGGCGCACCACATCGAAGCCCTGTTCGATCATGCGCGCGGCCGCCATGCGCATGTAGCTGGATTCGGCACTGCCCTCCCAGCCGTGCAGCAGCAGGGCGATGCCCTTGGGCTCGCGACCTTCGACATGGCTGTGCCAGCCCTGCAGGCGCACGCCGTCGCCGCCATCCAGGATCAGCTCTTCGCTGACCGCGCCGGTGGCCGCCAGCAGCAGCAGGCCGCGCTGCAGGCGCATGCGGCTGGAGCTGAGCATCGACTGCAGGTGCGGATTGCGCAGCCAGCGTGGCGGCTGGTAGTCGGACGCATGCAGCGTCGGCGTACCGGCGTCCAGGACGGGTGGCGGGATCAGGGCCACCGCATCCTCACTGCGTGCTCATGGCCGCCACGATGCGCGCGCGCGAGGTTTCCGCGATGCGCCGACGGCCTTCCAGGTCCTGGGTACCGATCGGCTCCAGGAAATGCACTTCGGTATGCCGCGCCGGCTCACCGAGCAGGCGCAGGAAATTGGCGGCGAAACTCTCGCCTGGACCAAACGCGACGATGGTCTGTGCGTCGCCCTTCGCCCCGTACACCAGCGCAACCGGCTGCACCGGCACGCCGGTTTCAACCGCGGCCTGGAAGATGCGGGCATGGAACGGACCCACTTCGTGGCCGCCACGGGTGCGCCCTTCCGGGAACACGCCCACCGCCTTGCCGGCACGCAACCGGTCGGCCATCACCTGCATCACCCCACCGAGCGATTCGGTGTTGCCCCGCTGGTGGAAGATGGTCTGCCCGCGCGCGGCCAGCCAACCGACCAGCGGCCAGCTGGCGATCTCGCGCTTGGCAACGAAGCCCATCATGCGCTGGCTGTGCAGGATGGAGATGTCGACCCAGCTGACGTGGTTGGCGACGAACAGCACCGCGCCCGGCAGCGGCCTGCCGACCTGCGACAGGCGGAAGCCGAAGATCCACATCAACCCGCCCTGCCACCAGTTCACCACTTTGGCCCCGAACGTATCCTCGCCCACGCGTAGCTCGCCCCACGGCGGCAGCATGCCGATCAGGATCAGCGGCAGGAACACGGTGATGTGGACCAACAGCAGCGGTACGCGGTACAGGTAACGGCACACACGCGCCACGCCGCCACGGGGGGCCGGAGTGGGGGAAGTCATCCGCGCACGATACCGGAGCGCCGCAGCAGCTGCCAGCCGATTTAGGCCATAACCGCCATTGACCGGGGCAATCGGCGGGGAACGCTGGGTTCCGCTGCCGTCAACGCGCCCTCCGGGGGCTCAACCGTGACCGGCGGCCACCACTGCCAGGGTCAACCGCGAGATGCACACCAGCCGCCCCTGCTCATCCTCGATGCGGATCTCCCACAGCTGGGTGCTGCGGCCCACGTGCAGCGCGCGGGCGGTGCCGGTGACCGTACCCGAACGCACGGCACGCACGTGGTTGGCATTGATCTCCAGGCCCACGCAGATCTGCTTTGCGGTATCCACGCACAGGTTGCCGGCGCTGCTGCCCAGGGTTTCGGCCAGCACCACCGAGGCACCGCCATGCAGGATGCCGTAGGGCTGGCGGGTGCGCTCGTCCACCGGCATGGTGGCCTGCAGCCAGTCGTCGCCGACCGCACTGAAGATGATGCCCAGCGATTCAATGGCCGTGTTGCGACTGAGCGCGTTGAGCTGCTCGATGGAAACGGCTTCGCGGAATACCTGGGTCATGCGGCACCTTCAAAGAATGGGAACGAGGCCGGCACCGAATGCGGTCAGCATGCGCACCAGCAGCCACTTCGGCCCCACGTTGACTTCGGGGAAGTCACCGACGGCGCTGTAGCAGCGATGGAAATCCGGGTCCTGCCTCGGCAGCGGCCGTGGGCAGTCCGGGCCGGGCTTGAATTCATAGTCGGTGGCGTAGCGCCACGGCCAGAAGTCGAGGATCGGCAGCGCTTCGGAGGCCTTGCCGACGCTGTAGTTCAGCCCCGACAGCACTGGCGGCTTCGCCCGCGGCGCCACCGTCCACGAGTTCTGCGGGTGGATGTCGCGCAGGATGCTCTGGGCGAGTTCCTCGGCAAAGGCCGGGTCGTCGATGATCACCGCGCCTTCGGTGTTGTAGTTCTCGCTGCGCGGATCGAAGTTGTGGGTGCCGACCACGCCGATGCGGCGATCGACCACCAGCGACTTGGCGTGCAACCCCATGCGCGCGCCCTTGCGGGTGACCGGCAGTGGCTTGTTGACTGCCTTGCTGCCAAGGAACGACGGCCGGGTCTCGGTGCGCAACAGCCGCGTTTCGACCTCGCTGCCCGCGGCACGGCGGCGCGCGCGCGCGTTGTCATAGGCACCGTCGCTGTGGCGGTGGTTCACCGGACCCTGCTTGCCGGTCCCGCTGGAGCCGCCATCGCGGCCACCACCCGCATTGCTGCCCGCCGCGCTGCCACCGATCAACGGATTGCGACCACTGTCATCCACGCCATCAGGCGCGGCGATCGGGTCGGGCAGCAGATTGCGGTAGTCGACCGGTGCGTCCAGCGGGAACGGCTTGTATTCGAAGATGTTGAAGCCCAGTTCGCGCATGTTGCGCCGCTTGTACTTGTACGACAGCGCATAAACGATCGGATTGTCAGTGGCGGCCAGGCTGTTGCTGGACACCACCACGCGCGGCGGCTGCGGGCGCTTGCGCAGCTCACGGAACAGCTTCTGCGCCGGCTTGGACAGCACCAGGTACGGCGTCTGCAGGATCACTTCCTTCTGCGCACCGGCAATGAGTGCGTCCAGCTGCGGCTCGGTCACGTGCTGGCCCGCCAGCGGGGCATCGGCCTTCTCCCGGCGGTGCTTGCGCGGCAGGTCGGCGACGTAGCGCACCGAGGCCACCGGCAGCGCGGTATCCACGAAGGAACGGGTGACGAAGTCCATGTCATTGGCTTCGGCGCTGACCCGCTGCACCCGCTCGGGACGGCGGAAGGTGGCCGGGGGCAATGTGGGCACCCCCTGGCGCAGCAGGGTACGGCCCACGTCGTTCAGGCGTTCGGCCGGCACGCTGCGCTGCGCGCGCCAGAACGCATCGAAGTTGGCCGCCATCGCCCGCGCTTCCGGCCCGGCGATCAGCACATCGCGGTCGCGGAAGTTGTACTCGCGGTCCCAGTCGTAATAGTCGTCCTGGTAGTTGCGGCCACCGACCACGCCGATCGCATCGTCGATCACCAGCAGCTTGTTGTGCATGCGCTGGTTGAAGCGACGGAAGCAGCACAGCACGCTGCCGGCGTAGTCGAAATAGTTCAGGCGCGCCTTGCCGAAGGTCGGGTTGTAGACCCTCAGCTGGAAATTCTGGTGGGCACCGGACAGCGCGCCGAGGATCTCCAGGTCGGAGATCGCCGAGAGCTGGTCGATCAGCACCCGCACCTTGACCCCGCGCCGGGATGCGGCCAGCAGCTCGTCGATGACCAGGCGGGCGCTGTCGTCCTTGTCGAAGATGTAGGTCTGCAGGTCGATGCTGCGGGTGGCGCTGCGCAGCAGGTTGAGCCGCGCGACCAGGGCGCCCTCGCCCTCATCCAGCAGGGTGGCGTAATGCTGCGGCCGTTCCGGGGTGGATTCGGTGAACGCCCGGCCGGCCAGGGCCCGCAGTGGCGAATCCAGCGCACAACGGTCGGCACGCTGGCAATCGACCTGGGTCGAGCGCGCCTGCACGGCGATGGCCTCGGCCCGGTCGCGCTCGGCATGCGACAGCGATGCACAACCACTGCCCAGCAACACGGTTGCCAGCGCCAGTACACGCAGCAGGTGGTTCACGGTTTAGGCGCCTCGCTCAGGCGCGCACGCAATACGAAAGTCACTCGGTCACTCAAGGCAAGCTGCCAGCTTTCCATGCCATACCGGCCTCGTTGCACGGTACCGCGGCTGACGACGTCGCAATCATAGCCGGGTCGGGCGCAGTCCGCCTTCTCGACCTTGAGCGACTCCGGGTGGCTGATCCCACGCAGGGTCAACCTGCCGTTGATGTCGCCCCCGTCCTCCACGGTCTCCGGCCAGTACGGCAGGGAGTCGAACTCGACCACCGGATGGCGGCCGGCATCGAAGAACTCCTCACCGCGCATCCAACCGGTGTAGCGCGGCTTGCCGGGAATCTCGACCGAGCGCGTGAACATCTTCAGGTGCACCTGGTGGCGGCCGTCGGAGAGGATCTCGATGCGTCCCTCGAAGTGCGGAAACACGCCCTCGATGCGCTGCCCGAAGCGGGTGCGCACCTCGAAACCGATCTGCGAACGCTGCGTATCCAGGCGCAACACGCGGTGCGCCTCGGCGACCACCGGTGGCAATGTCGTGGGCGGTGGTGCGGCAGCCCAGGCCGGGCCGGATACCAGCAGCACGGGCAGCAGGAAGCGGCTGCGCCGCGCCAGGCTCATCGGATCACGGCCACCAGAACGCATTCAGGCTGGCCACGCCCGGCTCGATCGAGGCCTCGCGTGGGAAACCGAGCACAGCCACGCCACCCGGCGGCATGCCACGGTAGTCACTGCTGGTGCCGTCGGTCATCAGCGCCACCAGCTGCTCCAGGCCCGGGTTGTGGCCGACGATCAGCACCCTGTCCAGGTCACGCCGCTCATCCACCAGCGCGGCCAGGGTGCCCGGGGTCGCTTCGTAGATACGGTCTTCCAGGCGCTTTTCGACATAGCCGATGGCCGCCATCACCGCTTCCAGGGTCTCGCGGGTCCGTCGCGAAGGGGAACACAGCACGCAGTCCGGCAGCAGCTTGTTCTCCTTCAGCCACTTGCCGGCGGCTTCGGCTTCGGCGAGCCCCACCGGCGACAACGGCCGGTCGAGATCAGCCTGGCCGGAAACGGCCGGTTCGGCATGGGCGTGACGGAGCAGGATCAGTTCGCGCATTGCGGGATTCCAATAAAGGGGTGGGTACCTACGACTCTTACAGCTTCAACCAGGACAACAGGGGTTCCCAGTCGGCCTGGTGCTCGCGCACCTGGGCGGAGCGGTAATCGAACAGACTGCGGCCCAGGCCGGTCATGACCACGTAGCTCTGGCTGTCGCGCAGCTGCGCGACCACCGGGTACGGCCATTCGGACAGCATCTGCAGCGCCTGCTGCGAGGTCTGGGTCCAGGGCTTGGTGCGGTTCAGCACCAGCCCCACCGGCAGCTTGCGGCTGTGCACGCGCGGGTTCTGGGCCAGGCTGTTGAGGAAGCCGACGATGGCTTCGATGTCCAGCGCCGAGGGCAGCACCGGCACCACCACCGCGTCGGCAGCGTCAAGGAAATGGGGGATATCGTCGGCCAACGCCCCGGCCGGGGCATCGATGATGACGGTTTCGGTGCCGTCGGGCAGTTTCTGCGCCCACTGCTTCTTCCGATACACGTCGATGGGGAGCACCGCGCTTTCCAGCCCGGCACGCCGTTGCGCCCAGCGGGTGCTGGAGCCCTGCGGGTCGGCATCGGCGATCACCGTGGCCTTGCCCTGCAATGCCGCGTACGCGGCCAGGTGGGTGGCGACGGTGGTCTTGCCCACCCCGCCCTTGGAACCGGCCACCAGGATCGTCTTCATGCCAGCCTCGCTTCCGGGTACGTGCCCCGAGCGTACACCGGCGGTGGTGACGGGAGGTAGCACCGCGCTGAACCTGCGGCCATCGCCTTTGCTATCGTGGCGCCCCCGAAGGATCGAACCGGCATGAGCGAACTGCAGGACCTGAGCGCACTGATCCGCGCCAATACCCCCCTGATCGTGATCGAGACCCAGGATGAGGGTCGCATCGTCGAACTGTTCCGGCAGACGCTGATGCACGTCTGGCGGGCCCTGCACCGCTGGTCGATCACCGAGGGCCTGCGCCGCATCGACCTGGACAGCGAGGACCCGGCGGTCGGGCCGCCCGATGCCAGCGCGGCCCTGCAGATGATCCGCCAGGCCGACCAGCGCGGGGTCTACCTGCTGCTCGATTTCCATCCCTACCTGGGCTATGCCAGCCACCAGCGCGCCCTGCGCGACCTGATCCAGCGCCGCCACAGCGAGCCGCACGTGCTGGTGCTGATCGGCGCCAAGGTTGAGCTGCCGGCCGAGCTGGAAGCGCTGGCGGTGCGCTTCAACCCGCGCCTGCCCGATGCCAACGCCCTGTTGAAGATGCTGCGCGAGGAGGCCGATGCCTATGCACGCGAGCATGGTGGTCGTCGGGTTGAAGTCGACAGCGAAGCGGTCAAAAAGATCCTGAAGAACCTGCAGGGCCTGAGCCTGGTCGATGCCCGGCGCATCGCGCGCCAGCTGATCTACGCCGACGGCGCACTGCGCGACGACGACCTGCCGCAGCTGGCGCGGCTGAAGTTCGAGCTGCTCAACCGCAGCGGCCACCTGTTCTTCGAACATGACAGCGCGCGCTTCGGCGACGTGGCCGGAGCGAACCGGCTCAAGCGCTGGATCAACCAGCGCCGGGTCGCATTCATCGCCGGCTCGGCGCCGGCCGGGCTGGACCCGCCGCGCGGCATGCTGTTGCTGGGCGTGCAGGGCTGCGGCAAGTCGATGCTGGCCAAGGCAACCGCCGCCGGCTTCGGCGTGCCGCTGCTGCGCCTGGACGTAGGCGCGCTGTACAACAAGTACCACGGCGAGACCGAAGCCAACCTGCGTCAGGCACTGGCCTCGGCCGAGCAGCTGGCGCCCTGCGTGCTGTGGATGGACGAGATCGAAAAGGGCCTGGCCAGCGGAGGCGAGGACGGCGGCGTGTCACGCCGCGTGCTCGGTTACCTGCTGACCTGGATGGCCGAACGCAAAGCGCCGGTGTTCATCGTCGCCACCGCCAACCAGGTACACGAACTGCCGGCCGAGCTGCTGCGCAAGGGGCGCTTCGACGAGATCTTCTTCGTCGACCTGCCCTCGCCGGAGGTCCGCGTGGAACTGCTGCGGCTGCACCTGGGCCGGCGCCAGCTCAACGCCGATGATTTCGCACTGCCCGCGCTGGCGGCGGCCGCCAATGGTTTTTCCGGCGCCGAGATCGAGCAGGCGATCGTGGCCGGCCTGTATGCGGCACATGCCGAGGGCCGGCCGCTGGACACCGAGCTGCTGATGAACGAGATCCGCGCCACGCGCCCGCTGTCGGTGCTGATGGCCGAGCAGGTGGAAGCACTGCGGGCGTGGGCGTCGGGGCGGACGGTTTCCGCGGACGACTGAGTTTCCAGCGAACGGCGCAGCCCCTCGTGGCGGCTGGTTGACTGTGAACATCAAAAGCCGCGCTTGGCCGGGCGGGATGGATTCGCGGGGGACGCCGTGAACCCACCCCGCCCGGCCTCTGACAATTTCCGAGTGCGTCCGCCACGGAAAAGAAAAAAGAAAAGCAGAATCAAAAGCAAAAGCCAGTTGGTTGGCCGCCTTCTGTAGAGCCGAGCCCACGCTCGGCTGCTCTTCGATCAGATATCGAAAAATCGATTCCGATACAGATTCGTCCACGCATGGCGTGGATCTACCGTGTCGACCAAGGTCGGCACCTACCAACAGCTGCCGGAATCTGTCGAAGGCGGGGCACTGTGGGTTTGCGGGGTGTGAGCCGCATGGATGCGGCGACCAAGCCCCCATGGACGGGTTCACGGCGGCCCCGCAAACCCACAGTGCCCCGCCATCCCGCAGGAAGCCCGCTGTTGCTTCGGCTGTTGCTGTTGCTTCAGCCCTTGCCTCTGCGGGTGCCGGGTGCAACCCGGCCGAACCCCTTCCCTCAGGGCCAGACAGGTGGTGCGGCCGCCCAGGCCTGCTGCACCTCAGCCAGCGTCGCGCGCTCATCCTCACGCCACTGCGGCAGCAGCTGCCCATAGTTGGCCGTGGTATTCCACTGCGACGGCTCGGTACGCACCGCAGCGGCGTACCACTGCACTGCCTCCTGCTTCTGCCCCAGCCGCCACAGCGCCAGCGCGTAGGTCGGTGGCACCCAGCTGGGCTTGGTACGGGCGTTGCCGGCCGATGA
The DNA here is from genome assembly GCF_057292075.1 of Stenotrophomonas sp. 1L-E-5-B-C3. Classification (NCBI taxonomy): domain Bacteria; kingdom Pseudomonadati; phylum Pseudomonadota; class Gammaproteobacteria; order Lysobacterales; family Lysobacteraceae; genus Stenotrophomonas; species Stenotrophomonas sp. 1L-E-5-B-C3. The sequence goes on along the minus strand of NZ_JBXAWS010000007.1, from coordinate 59,543 downwards.
AAGCCACTGTTCCAGTGCCGCCTCCACCCTGCCCTGGCGCAACAGATCCCATCCGTAGTTCCAGCGCACGCTGCGGCCACTGCTGCTCTGTGCCGATGCCTCCTTCAAGGCTTCGCCATACAGCTGCTCGGCCAGCTCGCTGCGGCCCTGGGCGCCAGCCACTGACGCCAGCTGCACCGTCGCCTCAACCGCGCGCCGGCCGCGTTCACGCAGCTTGACCAGCTGGGTGACCAGCTCATCGCCCTCGCCCTGTATCGCCACCATCGGCGTGGCGGCCAGGTCGCTGTCGAAGTAGAACTCCTGTGGTGCCGGCAGGGCCGGCGCGGCCCACGCAGTGGCCGCTCCCGAAGCCAGCAGCACGCTGGCCAGGATCTTTCCTGAAACTGACATCCCTTCTCCCCAGGCCGCAAGCGCAGCCTCCCTCTCTCCCCCCGATCCTAACCCCGGCGCCGCCACTGGCGCGAGTGCCGGGGCCTCGCGGCCCCGCTGCTACAATTCGCGCCTTTCCCGCCGCGTGCCTGCACGCGGCCGGTGCCAGCCGATCCTCACCGGGCCAGCCATGACCAGTACCGCGCAACTCACTTCGCCCTCTTCCGCCGACCTGCTCGACCGTGATTACACGCTCGACCACAAGTACACACGCAACGAGGGGCGGATCTACCTGAGTGGCGTGCAGGCGCTGGTACGGCTGCCGTTGATGCAGCGCCTGCGCGACGCCGCCGAAGGCATCGACAGCGCCGGTTTCGTCAGCGGCTACCGCGGCAGCCCACTGGGTGGTTTCGACCTGGAACTGTGGCGCGCGCGCAAGCATCTGGACGCAGCCAAGGTGAAGTTCACCCCCGGCCTCAACGAGGACCTGGGCGCGACCATGGTGTGGGGCACGCAGCAGACCAACCTGTTCCCCGGTGCCAACGTGCAGGGCGTGTTCGGCATGTGGTACGGCAAGGGCCCGGGTGTGGACCGTTGCGGCGACGTGTTCAAGCACGCCAATGCAGCCGGCACCTCGCGTTATGGTGGCGTGCTGGCACTGGCGGCCGACGACCATGCCTGCCGCAGCTCGACCCTGCCGCACGGCAGCGAAGACGAGTTCGTCAGCGCGATGATGCCGGTGCTGAACCCGGCCGGCGTGCAGGACATCCTCGACATGGGCCTGCTCGGCTGGGCAATGAGCCGCTATACCGGGCGCTGGGTCGGCTTCAAGACGATCGCCGAGACGGTGGAATCGTCGGCCTCGGTGGAGGTCGATCCGATGGCGCGCCGCATCGTGCTGCCGGAAGATTTCGAGATGCCGTCGGCTGGCCTCAACATCCGCTGGCCGGACCCGCCGCTGGACCAGGAGATGCGCCTGCACCGCTATGCGGTGAAGGCTGCACAAGCGTTCGCCCGTGCCAACGGCATCGACAAGGTGGTGATGGACGCGCCGCGCGCGCGGCTGGGCATCGTCACCACCGGCAAGAGCTACCTGGACGTGCTGCAGGCGCTGGAGTACCTGGGCCTGGATGAAGCCGCCTGCGCCGACATCGGCATCCGCGTGTACAAGGTCGGCATGACCTGGCCGCTGGAGCCGGAGGGCATCGCGCGCTTCGCGCAGGGCCTGGAAGACATCATCGTGGTGGAGGAGAAGCGTGCCTTCATCGAGCGCCAGATGAAGGAGCAGTTCTTCAACTGGCCGGCCAGCTGGGGCCAGCGCCCGTCCATTGTCGGCAAGTACGACGAGAGCGGTGAGTGGATCCTGCCGTCCACCGGTGAGCTGACGCCGGCCACCATCGCCGGCGTGATCGGCCGCCGCATCCAGAAGTTCTTCAACAACGAGTCGATCGAGCAGCGCCTGCAGTGGATGCAGGAAAAGGAAGCCGAGCTTGCGCTGCCGCGCGCCAGCTTCCCACGCGTACCGCACTACTGCTCGGGCTGCCCGCACAACACCTCCACCCAGGTGCCGGAAGGCTCGCGGGCGCTGGCCGGCATCGGTTGCCATTACATGGTGACCTGGATGGACCGCAGCACCGATACCTTCACCCACATGGGCGGCGAAGGTGTGACCTGGGCCGGGCAGGCGCCGTTCACCGATACGCCCCACGTGTTCCAGAACCTGGGCGACGGCACCTATTTCCACAGCGGCTCGCTGGCGATCCGCCAGGCGGTCGCGGCCGGCGTCAACATCACCTACAAGATCCTCTACAACGATGCGGTGGCGATGACCGGCGGGCAGCCGGTGGACGGCCCGCTGAGCGTGCCGGACATCGCAAAGCAGATGCGTGCCGAGGGCATCCACACCATCGTGGTGCTGTCGGACAACATCGGCAAGTGGACCGGCCAGCGCGAGCACTTCCCCAGCGACGTCGAGTTCCATGATCGCAGCGAACTGGATGCGGTGCAGAAACGCCTGCGCGAAGTGAAGGGCGTTTCGATCCTGATCTACGAACAGACCTGTGCCACCGAAAAGCGCCGTCGCCGCAAGCGCGGCAAGCTGGAAGATCCGCAGAAGCGCGTGCTGATCAATTCGCTGGTCTGCGAAGGCTGCGGTGACTGCGGCAAGAAGAGCTTCTGCGTGTCGGTGCTGCCGAAGGAAACCGAGTTCGGGCGCAAGCGCGAGATCGATCAGTCCAACTGCAACAAGGACTATTCCTGCGTGAATGGTTTCTGCCCGAGCTTCGTCACCGTGCACGGTGGCCAGCCGCGCAAGGGCAGCAAGCGCGATGCCTCCACCCTGCTGGACAACCTGCCGGCACCGACCATCCGCAGCACACTGGAACAACCCTGGAACATCCTGATCACCGGCGTCGGCGGTACCGGCGTGGTGACCATCGGCGCGCTGTTGGGCATGGCCGGCCACCTGGAAGGCAAGGGTGCGACCGTGCTCGACCAGACCGGCCTGGCACAGAAGGGCGGCGCGGTGACCACCCACATCCGCATCGCCCGTCGTCCCGAAGACATCCACGCCGTGCGCATCGCCGCCGGCGAAGCCGACCTGGTGGTGGGCTGTGACATGGTGGTGGTGAACGATTACTGGGCGCTGTCGAAGGTGCGCGCCGGCCGTTCGCAGGTGGTGCTCAATACCTACGAAGCGATGCCCGGCACCTTCACCACCCGCCCGGACATGCAGTTCCCCGCCGCCGACATCGTGGCCGGTGTGCGCGTGGCGCTGGGTGGCGAGGAACCGCTGCTGCTGGATGCCACCCAGCTGGCCACCGCGCTGCTCGGCGATGCGATCGCCGCCAACCTGTTCATCCTCGGCTATGCGTGGCAGCAGGGCCTGGTGCCGCTGTCGTTCGAGTCGCTGATGCGCGCCATCGAACTCAACGGCGCGGCCGTAGCGATGAACCAGCAGGCCTTCGCCTGGGGCCGCCTGGCCGTGGTCGATCCGCAGGCCGTGCAGCAGGCTGCTGGCCTGGTGCGCAACCGCCACACCGATACCGAAACCACCCCAGGGCCGCTGCATCCGCTGCCGCCGGGTGAGTGGGAAGGCAACGAATGGGGTGCCACCGCGGCACCGCGCAATACCGGCGACGAGCGCGAACTGCGTGGCCTGCCCTCGCACGGTGGCGACGTGGCGTTCCTGCCGCTGGACGACGCCCGCCTGTCGCGCTCGCTGGACGAAATGATCGAGCGCCGCGCGGCCTTCCTGGTCGAGTACCAGGACGACGCCTACGCCAACCGCTATCGCAGCCTGGTCGAGCGCGTGCGCGCCGCCGAAGCCGACCGCATCGGCGGTTCCACTGCACTGACCGAGACCGTGGCCCGCTACCTGTTCAAGCTGATGGCCTACAAGGACGAGTACGAAGTGGCCCGCCTGTACACCAGCGGTGACTTCCAGCGCCGCCTGCAGCAGCAGTTCGAGGGCGATTACCAGCTGCGCTTCCACCTGGCACCGCCGCTGTTCGCCAAGAAGGACGAGCAGGGCCGGTTGCTGAAGAAGGAATATGGCCCTTGGATGTTCAAGGCCTTCGGCCTGCTGGCCAAGCTGAAGTTCCTGCGTGGCGGCCGACTTGATGTGTTCGGCCGCACCGAGGAACGCCGCATGGAGCGCAAGCTGATCGGTGACTACGAGGCCACCGTGCAGCTGCTGCTGGACGGCCTGGAAGACGGCCGCCTGGCACTGGCGGTGGAAATCGCCAGCGTGCCCGAGCACATCCGAGGCTTCGGCCACGTCAAGGAAGCGCATTTCGAGCAGGCCAAGGCGCGCGAAGCCGCCCTGCTGGCGCAGTGGCGAAACCCGAAGGCGCTGCATATCGTGCAGGTGGCTTGAGCGCCGCTGACGGCGCAAAAGCAACCTATTGATTGCATACTGAGATAGCAATCGATAGGTTGCCTCCAGCGAAGGAAAGAGATAGGTTGCTTGTCGTAATGCAACCTATCCTTTGCGTACACGCTCGCGTACGGTCACTTTCTCGGGGACTGCCGATATGGACAGGCCGCTGCACACGGTGAGGACACCTCAACAACTGGCACCGCTGATGCGTGCGTTCAGGCGCCAGGCGGGCCTGAGCCAAGCGCAGTTGGCGGCACAGCTCGGCATAAGCCGCCAGGCAGTAGGCGCATTGGAGCGCGACCCGGCATCGGCAAGCTTCGAACGGCTGATGCGGGTCTGGGCAGTGCTGGGTCTGGAAGTCAGATTGCAGCAGCGAAGTCCCCCGGAGACAACGTCAACGTTGGAGTGGTGAGCCATGGGTACGCTGCGGGTCTGGATGAATGGTGTCGAGGTCGCGCTCTGGGATGATGTCCGGAGCGGCTCTTCCCGGCTTTCGTACGTCGACTCGTGGATCAGCTCCGCCCAGTCCCGGCCGTTGTCACTCTCACTGCCCCTGCTCCCGGAGGGCGAGAGCCATCGGGGCAATGTCGTCAACAACTACTTCGACAACCTTCTTCCCGACAACGGTGTCATCCGCAACCGGATCCGCGACAGGTTCTCCACGCGCAGCAGCGACACATTCGATCTTCTCGAAGCCATTGGCCGGGATTGCGTCGGCGCAGCGCAACTGCTGCCGCTTTCGCATACACCGGGGGACATCCAGCAGATTACGTGCGAAGCGTTGGACGAATCAGGCGTCGCTGCGATCCTGCGTCAGGTGACGGCAGGGAACCTGCCTGGCGCACCCACCAGTGATGATGCGTTCCGCATATCCATCGCCGGTGCGCAGGAGAAGACGGGACTTCTGCTGCATGCTGGCCAGTGGTGCATTCCTACCGGCAGTACCCCATCCACCCATATCTTCAAGCTGCCGCTTGGCATTGTGGGCAACATGCGGGCGGACATGCACCAATCCGTCGAGAACGAATGGCTGTGCATGCAGCTGCTTTCCGCCTTTGGAATCCCCGTTGCGAATACGCAGATGGGACGCTTCAAGGACGAACGCGCGCTCATTGTGGAGCGATTCGACCGCCGCCTTTCTGCGGATCGCCGGTGGTGGCTGCGGCTGCCGCAGGAAGACATGTGCCAGGTCTTCGGTCTGCCCGCCGCCAGGAAGTATGAATCCGATGGCGGCCCAGGCATCGTGACCATCATGGATCTGCTTCGACAATCCGAGCATTTCAAGGATCGCGAGACCTTCTTCAAGACGCAGATTCTTTTCTGGATGTTGGCTGCAACCGATGGACATGCCAAGAACTTCAGTGTCTACCTCGAAGCCGATGGACGCTTCCGCCTGACGCCCGTCTACGACGTATTGTCGGTGCATCCCATCCTGGGCAGGGGGCCAAACCAGCTCGACCCGCGGAATGCACAGCTCGCCATGTCCGTCCAGGGCAAGAACCACCACCGGAAGCTGCACCTTGTGCGACGACGCCACTGGAACGAAACCGCACGCGCCTGTGGTGTCGCTGATGGTGCAGAGCCGTGGATCGAAGCGCTGATCGCAGCCGTCGAACCCGCCATCGAGCAGGTCACGCGTCAGCTCCCAAGTGATTTCCCCGTAAACGTGTCCGAACCCATTTTCAACGGGCTGCGCGCTGCAGCGGCACGCCTTTCCAGCATGTCGCCGGACGCCTGATCACCCCAGCCGCCACAGCAGCAACCGGTTGTGGGCCGGCATCGCCACATCACCCAGGCGGGTGAAGCCGTTGTCCGCCGCCAGCGCCTGCACCGCTTCCACATCGCGGATGCCGCTGCGTGGATCACGCGCCTTCAGCCAGGCATCGAACTGCGCGTTGCTGTCGCTGGTGTAGCGACCGCCGTAGTTGAACGGGCCGTACACCGCCAGCAGCGCACCATGCCGCAGCACCGACGGCAGCGCGGCGAACAGCGCCTGCACGTGCTCCCAGCTCATGATGTGCAACGTGTTGGCGCTGAATGCGGCATCGAATGTGCTGCCCTGCGGCAGGCTCAGGCCGGGCGCAGGCGGCAGTTCCACCTGCAGTGCCACCGGCGGCAACAGGTTCAGCAGCGCCGCCTCCGCACGCCAGGCCTCGATGCCGGGCAGATGGTCCGGATGATCGCTGGGCTGCCAGCGCAGCCACGGCCAGCGTTCGGCGAAGAAGGCCGCGTGCTGGCCGGTGCCACTGCCGATCTCCAGCACCCGATGACGGTCGCCCATCCACGGGTCGAGTGCGGTGGCGATGGGTTCGCGGTTGCGCTCGCAGGCTTCTGAATACGGCTTGCTCGACATCAGGGACGGTGTCCAGGCGGGGTCGGCCCCATTGTGCACGAGGGGGTGTTGCTCGGCAGGGCTTGCAGCCCTGCACCTGCTTCAGGCCAGGACAACGTCAACGTCAGAAGCGGGCATTCCGTGGGATGGCGGGGCGGTGTGGGTGGTCAGGACACGCCGTAAACCCATCCATGGGGGCTCGATGGCGCCATCCATGGCGCCAACGGTCCTGCCCACCCACACCGCCCCGCCTCTGACAGATTTCGTGTGCTGTTGGTAGGTGTCGACCGTTGGTCGACACATCTGTCAGATATCAATTTTTAAGACGTGATCCGACCGCGTGCCGACCAACGGTCGGCACCCACCAACAGCTGCAGGTTCCAACAGCTCGCAGGAAAACGTCGAAGGCGGGGGGGGCCCGGTTGCGGGGGCGTGAGCGCCATGGATGGCGCGACCGAGCCTCCATGGACGGATTTACGGCGTCCCCCGCAACCGGACCCACCCCGCCAACCCACGGATGGCCAGCTTTTGACGTTGACCTTGACGTTGCCTTGGCTTGAAGCCTCTGCGGGTGCAGGGCGCAGCCCTGCCGAAACCCTCCCCAACCATGACTGCAGTCACTTGCCCGGAGGCGCCGCGCTGGCGAAAGTCGAGGAGTTGACGTGATCGGCTCGGCCTGTTGCCGGCTGCACGCAAGCGAGAGAGAGAAACGCTGTGCAACGACGTGAGTTCCTGGCTTTTTCCGGTCTGGGCCTGGCGGGCCTGCTGCTGCCGCATTCCCGTGCCATTGCCGCCGAGCAGCTGCTCGCCCCGGTCGACACCGCGCTGCGCAGGCGCCTGGCCGAGGTCGCCCTCGCAGCCGCGCGCGCGGCCAAGGCCAGCTATTGCGACGTCCGCATCGGCCGCTACCTCAACCAGTCGGTCATCACCCGCGAGCACCAGGTCGGCAACGTGACCAACCGCGAATCGTCCGGCGTGGGCGTGCGGGTGATCGTCAACGGTGCCTGGGGCTTTGCCGCTACCCATCAGCAGACCGAGGCCGCCGTACGCGCTGCGGTCGAGCAGGCCACGGCCATCGCCCGTGCCAATGCCAGCATCCAGACCCGGCCGGTGCAACTGGCACCAACGCCGTCGGTGGGTGACGTGCGCTGGCAGACGCCGATCCGCCGCAATGCCATGGAAGTACCGATCCAGGACAAGGTCGAGCTGCTGCTGGCGCTCAACGCCGCCGCGCTGAATGCGGGCGCCGACTACATCAATTCCACGTTGTTCCTGGTCAACGAACAGAAGTACTTCGCTTCCAGCGATGGCTCGTTCATCGACCAGGACATCCACCGCATCTGGCTGCCGTTCACCGCCACCGCCATCGACAAGGCCAGCGGCAAGTTCCGCACCCGTGCCGGGCTGTCCTCGCCGATGGGCATGGGCTACGAGTTCCTCGATGGCGACGCGCGCGGCAAGGTGCAGCTGCCCGGTGGCATCACCGCCTATCGCGATTCCTACGACCCGGTCGAGGACGCCATTGCAGCCGCCCGCCACGCACGCGAGAAACTGAAGGCGCCGTCGGTGAAGCCCGGCAAGTACGACCTGGTGCTGGACCCGTCCAACCTGTTCCTGACCATCCACGAGAACGTCGGCCACCCGCTGGAGCTTGACCGCGTGCTCGGCTACGAAGCCAACTACGCCGGCACCAGCTTCGCCACGCTGGACAAGCGCGATGCAGGCTTCCGCTGGGGCAGTGACATCGTCTCCTTCTTCGCCGACAAGACCCAGCCGGGCAGCCTTGGCGCGGTCGGCTACGACGACGAAGGCGTGAAGACCCAGCGCTGGGATCTGGTGCGCGACGGCATCCTGGTCGACTACCAGGCCACGCGCGATGAGGCCCATATCCTCGGCCGCAATGCCTCGCACGGCTGCAGCTATGCCGACTCCTGGTCCAGCGTGCAGTTCCAGCGCATGGCCAATGTCTCGCTGGCGCCGGGCAGGAAGCCGCTCAGCGTCGAGGACATGATCAAGGACGTGGAGAACGGCATCTACATCCACGGCCGCGGTTCGTACTCGATCGATCAGCAGCGCTACAACGCGCAGTTCGGCGGCCAGCTGTACTACCAGATCAAGGACGGAAAGATCACCGGCATGGTCGAGGATGCGGCCTACCAGATCCGTACGCCGGAATTCTGGAATGCCTGCGCCGCGATCTGCGACGAGCGCGATTTCCGCCTCGGCGGTTCGTTCTTCGACGGCAAGGGCCAGCCCGGCCAGGTCTCGGCGGTCTCGCACGGTTCGTCCACCACCCGCTTCAACGGCATCAACATCATCAACACCGCGCGCAGTCTCGGCGCTTGAGCCACCCATCGTTCGACATGGAGAGCAGCCTTGCAAAGACGTGACTTCCTGGCCCTGACCGGGCTTACCGCGGGCGGGCTGATCGTGCCCTCCTTCTTCGGCAAGGTGATCGCCGCCGAACAGCTGCAGTCCAGCCTCGACCCGGCGTTGAAGAAGCGCCTGGCCGACGCCGCACTGCAGGCTGCGCGCAGCGCCGGCGCCACCTACTGCGACGTGCGCATCGGCCGCTACCTGCGGCAGTTCGTGATCACCCGCGAGGACAAGGTGCAGAACGTAGTGAACACCGAGTCCACCGGTGTGGGCATCCGCGTGATCGTCAACGGGGCCTGGGGCTTCGCCGCCACCAATGCGCTGGGCACCGCCGACGTGGCCAGGGCCGCGCAGCAGGCCGCGGCGATCGCCAAGGCCAATGCCGGCGTGCAGACTGCTCCGGTACAGCTGGCCAAGGCGCCGGGCGTCGGTGAGGTGAGCTGGCGCACGCCGATCCACAAGAATGCGATGGAAGTGCCGATCAAGGACAAGGTCGGCCTGCTGCTGGACGTCAACGCTGCGGCGATGGGCGCTGGTGCCAGCTTCGTCAATTCGATGCTGTTCCTGGTCAACGAACAGAAATACTTCGCCTCCACCGATGGCTCCTACATCGACCAGGACGTACACCGCATCTGGGCGCCGATGACGGTCACCGCCATCGACAAGACCAGCGGCAAGTTCCGCACCCGTTCGGGCCTGTCCTCGCCGATGGGCCTGGGCTACGAGTACCTGGACGGTGCCGCCGCCGGCAAGGTGGTCAGCCCCAATGGCGTGGTCAACTACAGCTCCTCCTACGACATGAAGGAAGACGCCATCGCGGCCGCCAAGCAGGCGCAGGAGAAGCTGAAGGCACCGTCGGTGAAGCCGGGCAAGTACGATCTGGTGCTCGACCCGTCGCACACCTGGCTGACCATCCACGAATCGATCGGCCACCCGCTGGAACTGGACCGCGTGCTCGGTTACGAAGCCAACTACGCCGGCACCAGCTTCGCCACCCTGGACAAGCGCGAACAGCATTTCCAGTACGGCAGCGAGCTGGTCAACATCTTCGCCGACAAGACCCAGCAGGGCAGCCTCGGTGCGGTGGCGTACGACGACGAAGGCGTGAAGTGCAAGCGCTGGGACCTGATCAGCAACGGCAAGCTGGTGGACTACCAGACCATCCGCGACCAGGCCCACATCCTCGGCAAGACCGAGTCCGATGGCTGCTGCTATGCCGACTCGTGGTCCAGCGTGCAGTTCCAGCGCATGGCCAACGTGTCGATGGCGCCGGGCAAGAAGCCGCTGAGCGTGCCCGACCTGATCAAGGACGTGGAGAACGGCATCTACATCATCGGTGACGGCTCGTTCTCGATCGACCAGCAGCGCTACAACGCGCAGTTCGGTGGCCAGCTGTTATACGAGATCAAGAACGGCCAGATCACCCGCATGCTGGAAGACGTGGCCTACCAGATCCGCACACCGGAGTTCTGGAACGCCTGCACCGCCGTGGCCGACGAGCGCGACTACCGCCTGGGCGGTTCGTTCTTCGACGGCAAGGGCCAGCCGGGCCAGGTCTCGGCGGTCTCGCACGGTTCGTCGACCGCACGCTTCAACGGCATCAATGTCATCAACACCGCACGCAGCCTCGGCTGATCGGTCAGGAGCCCTTACACCATGAGTATCTTCACCGAAGCCCAGGCCAAGGCCATCCTCGACAAGGTCATCGCCCTGTCCAAGGCCGATGAGTGCACCGCCGTACTGGCCGGTGCGATCAACGGCAACATCCGTTTCGCGCTGAACAATGTCTCCACCAGCGGCATCGTCGACAACACCGAACTGGCGGTGACCGTCGCCTTCGGCAAGCGCGTCGGCACCGCCTCGATCAACGAGTTCGACGATGCCGCGCTGGAACGCGTGGTACGCCGCGCCGAAGACTTGGCGCGCCTGGCGCCGGAGAACCCGGAGTTCATGCCGGCCATCGGCAAGCAGAGCTATCGCGCCAGCCCGACCTTCAGCGAATCCACTGCAGCGATCGATCCGGCCTTCCGCGCCAAGGTCGCCGCCGATTCGATCGCCCCGTGCCGTGGCCACGGCCTGATCGCCGCCGGCTTCCTCGAAGACGGCCAGGGCTTCCAGGCCACCGCCAACAGCAACGGCAACTTCGCCTACCAGCGCACCACCAACTTCGACTACACCTGCACCGTGCGTACCGAAGACGGCCGCGGTTCGGGCTGGGTCGGCCGCAACCTGAAGGACGCAGCGGACTTCAAGGCCGACCAGGACATCCGCATCGCCATGCGCAAGGCCACCGAGTCGGCCGAAGCCAAGGCGCTCGAGCCCGGCAAGTACACGGTGATCCTGGAACCGGCCGCAGCCGCGGGCCTGATCAGCTTCATGATGAACTTCTTCAGCGCACGCTCGGCCGATGAAGGCCGCAGCTTCCTGTCGAAGAAGGGCGGCGGCAACAAGCTGGGCGAGCAGGTCTACGACCCGCGCGTGACCATGTTCGCCGACCCGTGGCACCCGGACGCACCGGTGCTGCCGTGGGACAACGAGGGCATGCCACGCGAGCGCATCGCCATCATCGAAAACGGCAAGATCGCCAACCTGGACTACTCGCGCTTCTGGGCCCAGAAGCAGGGCAAGACCGCCAAGGCCTCGCCGGGCAACCTGCTGATGAGCGGCGGCGACAAGAGCACCGCCGAGCTGGTGCGCGGCACCCAGAAGGGCATCCTGGTCACCCGTACCTGGTACATCCGCATGGTTGATCCGCAGACCGTGCTGCTGACCGGCCTGACCCGCGACGGCACCTTCTACATCGAGAACGGCCAGATCAAGCACCCGGTGAAGAACTTCCGCTTCAACGAATCGCCGGTGATCATGCTCAACAACATCGAAGAGCTGGGCAAGCCGGTGCGCGTGGCCGGCGATGAATCCAGCTACGTGATGATGATCCCGCCGATGAAGCTGCGCGATTTCACCTTCACCTCGCTGTCCGACGCGGTCTGATGGATCGCCGGGCCTGCCTGTGCTGGTTGGCCGCTGCCGCTTCGGCGGCGGTGCTGCCGGCTTTCGCGCAGGCAGGCCCGCGCAGTTCGCGCTACGACTTCTGGTTCACCCGCCTGCAGTACGACTCCGGCGACTGGGACGTGGACGCGCGCATGCCGTCCAACCTGATCACCTCGCTGATCGACTACACCTCGCTGCGCGTGGATCCGCAGGAACACGTGGTGGCGCTGGCCGATCCGCGCATGCTGGAAGCGCCGTTCTGCTACCTCGCCGGGCACACACTGGTGGAGTTCAATGCCGCCGAGCGGCAGAACTTCGTGCGCTATGTGCGCAACGGCGGCTTCGTCTTCGTCGACGACTGCAACCATGATATCGACGGCCTGTTCGCCACCTCGTTCGAGGCGCAGATGGGTCGCCTGTTTGGACCGAAAGCATTGCAGAAGCTGCCCAACAGCCACGCGCTGTACCGCAGCTTCTTCCGCTTCCCCGACGGGCCACCGGCCACCAGTTTCGAGCTCAATGGCTGGGGCGATGACCTGGTACACGACTACCTGAAAGGCATCGAGGTCGACGGCCGCCTGGGCCTGCTCTACAGCAACAAGGACTACGGCTGCGAGTGGGACTACGACTGGCGCAACAAGCGCTTCCTGGCCGAAGACAACACCCGCTTCGGCGTCAACATCGTGATGTACGCGTTGAACAATTGATAGGACCTGCACGCCCATGACCACCGCTGACCTCGACTCCCTGCTGCCGCGCCTGCACGATCTGCGCGCTGCGCTCGCACGCGCGGTGGTGGGCCAGAACACCGTGGTCGAACAGCTGCTGATCGGCCTGCTGGCCGGCGGCCACTGCCTGCTGGAAGGCGCCCCGGGGCTGGGCAAGACCCTGCTGGTGCGCTCGCTCGGGCAGGCGCTGGAGCTGCAGTTCCGGCGCGTGCAGTTCACCCCCGACCTGATGCCCAGCGACATCCTCGGTACCGAGTTGCTGGAGGAAGATCACGGCACCGGCCATCGCCATTTCCGCTTCCAGCAGGGCCCGATCTTCACCAACCTGCTGCTGGCCGACGAACTCAACCGTACCCCGCCCAAGACCCAGGCCGCGCTGCTGGAAGCGATGCAGGAGCGTACCGTCAGCTACGCAGGCACCACGTATGCACTGCCTGCACCGTTCTTCGTGCTGGCCACGCAGAACCCGATCGAGCAGGCCGGCACCTACCCGCTGCCGGAAGCACAGCTGGATCGTTTCCTGCTGCACGTGCTGGTGGATTACCCGAGCGAGGACGAAGAGCGGCAGATCCTGGAACAGACCACCGGCGGTGCCACCGACGCGGTGCCGAAGGTGATGGATGCCGAAGCGGTGATTGCCCTGCAGGCCGCGGTGCGCCAGGTGCATGTCAGCCCCGATGTGCTGGCCTGGATCACCCGCCTGGTGCGCGCCAGCCGTCCCGGCGAAGGCGCACCGGCGGCAATCAACCAATGGGTGAAATGGGGCGCTGGCCCACGCGCCGGGCAATCGCTGGTGCTGGCGGCGAAAGCACGCGCATTGCTGCAGGGCCGCTTCGCCGCCACCCGTGAGGATGTGCAGGCCTTGGCCGCGCCGGTGATGCGTCATCGCCTGCTGTTGTCGTTCGCCGCCGAGGCCGAGCAGAAGCGTGCCGACGACGTGGTCGCCGCCCTGCTGCAGGCCGTGCCGTTCCCGGGTTGAGCCACGCGTGAACGCTGGTACGTCGTTGACCCTGCCACCCGAACTGCGCGCGCGCCTGCGCCTGCTGCGGTTGCGGCCGCGCCTGGCCAGCGGTGCGAGCGGCATTGGCCAGCACGCCAGCCGCAGCCGTGGTGCCGGCCTGGAGTTCGCCCAGTACCGGGCCTACGAGCCGGGTGACGAACTGCGCCAGATCGACTGGAAGCTGTATGCACGCTCGGACCGCTTCTTCGTGCGCGAATCCGAACGCGAAAGCCCGATCACGGTCTGGCTGCTGCTCGATGCCACCGCCTCGGCCGGCCAGGCAGATCGCGCCGCGCCGGAACGCACGCGCCTGGATCATATGCGCGGCGTTGCCGCCTGCCTGGTCGAGCTGGCCCTGCAGCAAGGCGACCGTTTCGGCCTGCTGGCGATCAATGGCGATGGGCTGCAGCTGGTGCCCGCAGCGAGCGACGCACGCCAACGTGACCGCGTGCACCTTCAACTTCATGCGCTGCAGGCGCGCGGCGGCTGGCCATCGGCGGATCGACTACGCCCGCTGTGGGAACGCGTACGCCCCGGCGACATGCTGCTGGCCATTGGCGATGGCTTTGATGAAGCCGGCATCGTGCTGCTGGAACAACTGGCCAGCGCGCGCCGTGAAGTGGCCCTGCTGCAGATCCTGACTGCCGACGAGCGCGACTTCCCATTCGACGCCGGCCACCGCTTCCGCGACCCGGAGACCGGCGAGGAACTGCTGGGCGATGGCGCGGCGATCCGCAGCGACTACCTGCAGCACTTCGCTGACGCACGAAACGCATTGCAGTCGCGCCTGCAGGCCAGCGGCATCGCCAGCGCCACCGGCTGGCTCGACCAGCCCCTGGACCAACCACTGCAGGCGCTGTTTGGCCGTGGGGGCGGTGCATGACCCTGCTGTTCCCATTGGGTCTGGCCGCGCTCGCCGCAGGGCTGCTGCCGCTGCTGATCCACCTCGCCCGCCGCCATCCGTACACACCGCTGGATTTCGCCGCGCTGCGCTGGCTGCGCGCACAGATCCGGCCACGCCAGCGCATCCGCTTCGATGACTGGCCATTGCTGCTGGTGCGCCTGCTGTTGCTTGCCGCGCTGGCTTTGCTGCTGGCACGGCCTGCGTTGACCGGGCCTGCACCAGCCCCCACTGCGTGGACGGTCGTTGCTCCAGGGCTGGACGCGACCGCTCTGCGCGGCACCGCCGAAGCGGGCAACTGGCATTGGCTGGCGCCGGGCTTCCCGGCCATTGATCAAGTGCCACCTGCGTCCACGGACTCCCTGCCCAGCCTGCTGCGCGAACTGGACGCGCAGCTGCCCGTTGGCACCGCATTGACCGTGCACGTTCCCGATCCCCTGCCCGGCCTGGATGGCGCCCGCCTGCAGCTGTCGCGTGAGGTGCAATGGCACACGCAGCCGATGCCGGTCACTGCGCAACCGCGTGCCGCAACGTCGCCGCGCCTGCGCGTGCACAGCGATGCTTCGGCCGCTGCCCAGCACTGGTTGAATGCACTGCAGCGCGCATGGGGCGTGCAGGCGCCGCTCGCTCCTCTGGTGGCGGATGCCCTGCCCGAACGCGGCGAGGTCGGCGTATGGAGCCGCAACGACGCACTGCCGGCGAACTGGCAGGCCTGGCTGCGCGACGGCGGCAGTGTGCTGATCGCCGCCAAGCCCGCCACGGAAGCCCAGGTCCTGCTGCGCAGCGCCGAAGGCGTGCCGCTGTTGTGGCAGCAACGTGTCGGCCTTGGCCGCCTGCTGTCACTACCGGGTGATTGGGATGCCGCCAGCAACACCGCGCTGCGCGATCCACAGCTGCCGCGTTCCCTGCTGCTGGCCCTGCAGCCGCTGCCGTCACCACGCGTGGGCGATGCAAAGGACCAGGCGCCGCGCCAGGTTGCACTGCCCGCAGCAGCGTCGCCGGTGCGTGAGCCCACGGCGTGGCTTCTGCTGGCAATCGTGCTGCTGTTCGCACTGGAACGCTGGATGGCCAGCAGCGCGCGGCGCAGGGCGATCGCATGAAGACGCTGCAGCATGCCTGGCAACGTGCGCGTCGTCGCCGCGCCGCCATCACCCTGCTGCTGGGCCTACCGTGGGTGCTGGCCGCGACGGCGCTCGCACTGCGGCTGTCCGGTTTCGATATCGCCTGTGTGGTCGCCACGGTCAGCCTGCTCGCCTGCGCGGCCTTCGCCACTGCACGTGCCCGCCAGCTGGACCGCCAGTGGCTGCAGCGCCAACTCGATGGCAGCGGTACGAGCGAAGACAGCGCCGATCTGCTGTTCGCCGATGCCGCCACGCTCAATCCGCTGCAGCAGCGCCAGCGCGTGCATGTGCTGGCTACGCTTGAACGCGCGGTGCCGGAGCTGCGTCCGCGTTGGCCGCACCTGGCGGTGGTGCTGTGCTGGATCGGTGGCTTGGCCGTTGCCCTGCTCGCGTTCGGCTGGCCGCGTTCGAACCCAGACCCGGCAGCCGTTCATTCCGCCACGACCGGCAGCACGGCGTCCGCAGGCCCGCTGCAACTGCAGTCCAGTCGCCTGCGCATCGACGCACCGGCTTACACCGGGCAAGCCACGCTGACGCAGAGCACGCTGGATGCCAAGGTCGCCGCCGACAGCCAGCTGTCGTGGTCGTTGCGCTTCGACCGCGCACCGGCCAAGGCATGGCTGCAGTTCCACGATGGTCGACGGCTGCCGCTGAGCGAGCGCGATGGACAGTGGCAGGCACAGGATGTGGCGCGCACGCCGGTGCTGTACCGGGTGGTGAGCGAACCGGCGCTGGCCGAAACCCGCCTGTACCGGCTGGATGTGGTGGCCGACCGCGCGCCCAGCGTGCGCGTGCTCGAGCCGGCCGCCAGCCTGGTGCTGGGCACGCCCGGGCAACGGCAATGGGCGCTGCGCTTCGAGGCCAGCGACGATTACGGTGTCGCGGCGCAGGCAACGCTGTCGATCACCACCACCCAGGGCAGCGGTGAGAACATCACCTTCGTGAAGCGCAGCGTCACGCTTGCCGGCAGCGGCGAAGCCACCGCGCGGCGTTTCGCCCATACCCTTGATCTTGCTGCGCTGGGCGCACAGCCCGGCAACGATGTCATCGCCCAGCTGGAAGTGCGCGACAACCATGCGCCCACGCCGCAGACCGGGCGCAGCAGCAGCGTGATCCTGCGCCTGCCCAGCACCGAAGTCGCACTCGGTGCAGAGCTGGAAGGCCGCATCAAGAAGACCCTGCCGGCCTACTTCCGCAGCCAGCGGCAGATCATCATCGATGCCGAAGCGCTGATCCGACAGCGCCGCACTCTTGCCGCCGAGGACTTCGTGAAGCGCAGCGATGCGATCGGTGTCGACCAGCGCATCCTGCGCCTGCGCTACGGCCAGTTCCTGGGTGAGGAAAGCGAAGGTGCGCCGAAGCCACCGCCGACCAGCGACCTGCCCACCAGCGATACGCCCGCCGCAGACGACCACGATCACGACGACGATCACGATCACGACCATGACGCCGAGGCTGGCGCGCACGACGCGCATGGCCACGATCACGGCGGCAAGCCAGCCAACGCCGATACGCCGCCGGTGTTCGGCAGCGCCACCGATGTGCTCTCCGAATACGGCCACACCCATGACCACGCCGAAGCTGCGACCCTGCTCGACCCACAGACCCGCGCCACGCTGAAGGCCGCGCTGGACCAGATGTGGTCGGCCGAAGGCGAGCTGCGCCAGGGCCGACCGGAGCAGGCATTGCCCTTCGCCTACAAGGCATTGGGCTTCATCAAGCAGGTGCAGCAGGCCGAGCGCATCTATCTGGCCCGTGTCGGACCGGAGCTGCCACCGATCGATGAAGGCCGCCGCCTCGGCGGTGACCGTGCCGGGCTGGCCAGTCGTGAACTGCCGCTGGCCGCCCGCACCCCGCCGGACCCGGCCATCGTTGAAGCCTGGCAGCGTCTCGGCGACGACACCGGCGCGCCGGATCTGGACGCGCTCGCGACCTGGCAGCAGCGCAACGCGGCCTACCTGCCCGATGCACTCGATCTGGCTGCGGCCATCGAGCAGCTGCGCATCGAGCCCGACTGCAGCGACTGTCGCCAGCGCCTGCGCGCGCAGTTGTGGCGGGCGCTGCAGCGTCCGCTGCCGCAGGCGATGCGGCGCAGTGCCGCCGATGCGATGGGCCAGCGCTACCTCGATGCGCTGGAGGCGCAGCCATGAACGCCTCCGCTGTGAACCTGTGGATTGCGCTGGCACTCGCCCTGATCGTGGTCATCGCCAGCGTGCGCCAGCTGCGTGGAAACACCGCGCACCCTGGCCGCCGGTGGATCGTGATCGCACTGCAGATCATCGTCGCCGCGCTGCTGTATTTCTGCCTGGTGCCGCTCACCCGCCAGCAACCTGCAGGCGGGCTGGTGGTGCTCGGAACCGATGCCGGCAAGGCCGGCGCACTCCCGGGCAGCGAAGGCCCGCTGTTGCTGTTGCCGGAAGCTGCCGATGTGCCCGGCGCACAGCGCGTACCCGACCTGGCCACCGCGCTGCGCCAGCATCCGGCCGCCACGCTGACGCTGGTCGGTGCTGGCCTGGCCGCACGTGACCGTGACGCGCTGCTGCCACCGGATGTACGTTGGCAGGCCACACCGGAGCCGCGCGGCTGGATCGCGCTGCAACCACCGGCCGATGTCGCTCCCGGTGCCCGTTTTGAAGTCCAGGCACAGGCGCGTGGCGCGGCCAAGGCGAAAGCAGAGCTGCTCGACCCGGCCGACGGCGTGGTCGATCGCACGGACGTTGCCGAAGACGGCCGCGTGCAGCTGAGTGGCATCGCCCGCGCCGAGGGCCGCAGCGTGTTCCAGCTGCGCCTGCTCGATGCCGACGGCCATGTGGTGGATAGCGTACCGGTGCCGCAGCAGACCCTGCCGGCCGCACCGCTGCGCCTGCTGGTGCGGGCCAGCGCGCCGGGTCCAGAGCTGAAGTACCTGCGGCGTTGGGCGGCCGATGCCGGCATCCGTGTGCAGGTGCAGGCGGATACCGGGGCCGGACTCAGCGTCGGTGATGGCGCGGTGTCGATCGATGCAGCATCGCTCACGCGCAGCGATCTGCTGCTGCTGGACGAGCGCAGCCTGGCCGCATTGAGTGCAGGCCAGCTGGCCGCCATGCGCCAGGCGCTGCGCGATGGACTGGGCGTGCTGGTACGCAGTGCGGGCGCACCTTCGGCCAGCGCTCGCCAGCGCCTGCAGGATCTTGGTCTACCGGTGCAAGGCGATGGCAGCAGCCACGCCCTCGAACTTCCCGGCGACGGCGACAGCGCGGTCCTCGCCGCACGGCGTGGCCCGCTCGCCGCGGGTACGCTGCCGACCGGCTACGGCGAAGAGGCTGACCGCAGCTCGCACAATGCTCCCCTGCCTGCGCTGGAAGCACTCGCGCTGCAGGCACCGGGCAGCACCGCCCTGCTGCAGGATGGCACGGGCAAGGCTGTCGGTGGCTGGCGCGCTGCCGGCAAGGGCCGCATCGGCCTGCTGCCGCTGACTGACAGCTGGCGCTGGGTACTGGCCGGGCGCGACGATCGCCACGGCGAACTGTGGAGCGGCGTGGTGGCCACCCTGGCACGTGCACAGGGCAGCGCTGATGCGCTGTGGTCACCGCAACCGATCGGCTGGGCAGGCGAACGACAATCGCTGTGCGGTGTGCAGGCGCCGCTGCAGGTCTTCAACAAGCGTGGCGACGATGTACCCCTGATCGTCGATGGCGCGACGTCGACGCTGCACTGCGCCGGCTGGTGGCCCCGTGAGGCAGGCTGGCAGCGCCTGCAGCATGGCGGCAGCGTTGTCTGGCGCTATGTGTTCGATCCGAACGATGCACCGACGCTGCATCGGCAGGCGATGATCGATGCGACCACACGTGCACTGGCTGCCAGCACGCCGGCAGACGCGTCAGTGATGCAACCCGTGTCAGGCCTACGCTGGCCGTGGTGGCTGGCGTTCGTGTTGTGCGCATCGCTGCTGTGGTGGCTGGAACGGCGACGCTGACTCTGGGGTCGGATCCCTTTCGCCCGCGAAAGGGCTCTGACCCCACCAATTGGAGCGCAAGCATCATCCACGCATGGCGTGGATCTACCGGCCGGTTGCACCGGTAGATGCCAACCTTGGTTGGCGCTTTTCAACGCGTGCCCGCGCGCCGGTACACGCCATTGAAGCGCACGTTCATGCCACCGCATTCGCTGTTGTCGGCCACGATCAGCACCTCCCCCAGCGAATGCACGCGCACCTTGCAGGTGTCCTCTACAAACTCGACATCGGCACCACGCGGCGCCGCGCGCGCTTCCACCTGGCCCATGTTCGGCCCGTAGGGACGCTGCTCCGGCGTGGGGTTGGCGGAGGGCCAGTAGGCGTCACCCTCCACATGCAGCTGCCCGCCCTGCACGGTGATGCGCAGGCCGTTGTCGCCGTCCTTCCAGTGGCCCGCCCAATCCTGCAGCGACGGCACGACCACCGGCAACGCCTGCAGCTTGCTGCGGTCCACCCAGCCAGCACTGCCACCCACCTTGTTCGGGAAGAACGCGCAGCGGTAGCGGCCAAGATCACGCCCGGTCACCACGGTATCGCCATTGACCACATAGCTGCGCTGTCGGCAGGCCGGTTCGCCCTTCGCCGGGCAGCCGTCCATGTCGCCAAGCAGGTACAGACGGGGCGCATCGACCACCCGCGCCAGGGCGAACCGGCTCTGTTCAGAGGGAAACGCGCCATTGCGGCAGGCGCCATCACCGGCGATGCCATCCGCGAAGGCGGACGCCGGCAGCAATGCCGCCATCAGGCAGATCGAACGCAGGAACATGGCAGCACTACTGGTGGGGGAGCCGGCAGGATATACCGGCCTACTTCACCGGCGATGCATCACCGGCATCGTGCTCCTGGGAGAACCGCAGCGCACGCTGCCGCTGTTCGGCACTGAGTTCCGGCGGTGGCCGTGCGGTCGCGGCCTGGATCTGGTCCGGCCCTCCGGTGAGCTTGTTCAAGCCCCTGCCAGCCGCCAGCACGCCCTTGACCACGCCCATCATGATGTAGCCACCGCCCATGCTGACCTGCTCCGGCGACGGCGGCTCGCTCCAGTCGCGACTGAAGCGGTTGTCGCCGAACTTCACCGGATTCTTGAAACGGTACAGATCCAGCGGCTCGTCTTCGGGCTTGAGCGCACGCACTTCGCCAAGGGTGGTGACGTTGTCCTGCGGCAGGGTGGTGGAGATCGGCGCGGTGGTTGCCGCCAGCGCATCTGCAGGAGGTTCGGGCGCTGGGTTGGGCACCGCTACCGGCGTGGCCTGCTGCGCCTGCGCGATACCGGCCAGCAGCATGCTGGCCAGGAGTGCTCCCTGCGTTCCACGTCGTGCCACAGCCATCCACCCTGTTGGTTGCGTCCAGCACCCAAGGATACGGATACGGGCTTCAGATTTCGTTGCTGCACTGGCAGCTGTTCAGCCAGGGGAGATGCGGCGACACCACGGGACGCGAGCACTGAACGATTCACGCGCTCCGTGTGCGGTGTCTCACATCCTGAGACGTGAATGTGGTGCCATGTGACCCCTCGAAAAACGTCCCGGCTCCATCTTCCATGGCTTACGAACTCGCCAAGCGCACCGCCGATGCCGAGCAGAAGCTCGCCACCCGTGATGGCCTGCCGGCCCGCGACGGCGCCCTGCTCAGTGCGCGCCTGCAGCGCCGCTACCAGGACCGTATCACCGGCAGCTTCGCCATCCCCGGCCGCGAGGGTCGCTACGCGCCGCTGCCCGATTCAGTGCCGCCTGCCCTGGCTGCAGCGCTGAAGGCACGCGGCATCGAACAGCTCTACAGCCACCAGGCCGAGGCCTGGGACGCCAGCCAGCGCGGCGAGCACGTGGCCATCGTCACCCCCACCGCCAGCGGCAAGTCGCTGTGCTACACCCTGCCGGTGGTCAGCGCAGCGATGCAGGACAAGGCCAAGGCGCTGTACCTGTTCCCGACCAAGGCGCTGGCCCAGGACCAGGTGGCCGAGCTGCTGGAGCTCAACCGTGCCGGCGACCTCGGGGTGAAGGCCTTCACCTTCGATGGCGACACCCCGGGCGATGCGCGCCAGGCCATCCGCCTGCACGGCGACATCGTGGTGTCCAACCCGGACATGCTGCACCAGGCGATCCTGCCGCATCACACCAAGTGGGCGCAGTTCTTCGAGAACCTGCGCTACATCGTCATCGACGAAGTGCACACCTACCGCGGCGTGTTCGGCAGCCACGTCACCAACGTACTGCGCCGGCTCAAGCGCATCTGCGCGTTCTATGGCGTGCAACCGCAGTTCATCCTGTGCTCGGCCACCATCGGCAATCCGCAGGCGCATGCCGAGGCGCTGATCGAAGCACCGGTCACCGCCATCACCGAGTCCGGCGCGCCCAGCGGGCCCAAGCAGGTGCTGTTGTGGAACCCGCCGGTGATCAACCCGGATCTGGGCCTGCGTGCCTCGGCGCGCTCGCAGAGCAACCGTATCGCGCGCATCGCGATCAAGTCCGGGCTGAAGACCCTGGTGTTCGCGCAGACCCGGTTGATGGTCGAGGTGCTGACCAAGTACCTGAAGGACATCTTCGACCACGACCCGCGCAAGCCGCCACGCATCCGCGCCTACCGCGGTGGCTACCTGCCCACCGAACGCCGCGAGACCGAGCGTGCGATGCGCGCCGGCACCATCGACGGCATCGTCAGCACCTCGGCGCTGGAGCTGGGCGTGGATATCGGCAGCCTGGACGTGGTCATCCTCAATGGCTACCCCGGCAGCGTGGCCGCCACCTGGCAGCGCTTCGGCCGCGCCGGCCGCCGCCAGCAGCCGGCGCTGGGGGTGATGGTGGCCAGTTCGCAGCCGCTGGATCAGTACGTGGTGCGGCATCCGGACTTCTTCGCCGAGGCCTCGCCCGAGCACGCACGCATCGCGCCGGACCAGCCGCTGATCCTGTTCGACCACATCCGCTGCGCAGCCTTCGAGCTGCCGTTCCGGGTCGGTGATGGCTTCGGCCCGATCGACCCGGAAGTGTTCCTGGAAGCGCTCGCTGAAACCGAGGTGATCCACCGCGAAGGCGAACGCTGGGAATGGATCGCCGACAGCTATCCGGCGAACGCAGTCAGCCTGCGCGCAGTGGCCGATGGCAACTTCGTGGTGGTCGATCGCAGCGATGGCCGCCAGCAGATCATCGCCGAGGTCGACTATTCCGCTGCTGCACTCACCCTGTATGAAGGCGCCATCCACATGGTGCAGTCCACGCCCTACCAGGTGGAGACGCTGGACTGGGAAGGCCGCAAGGCCTATGTCACCCGCACGCATGTGGATTACTACACCGACAGCATCGACTTCACCAAGCTCAAGGTGCTGGACCGCTTCGATGGTGGCGTGGCCGGGCGTGGCGATTCGCACCATGGCGAAGTGCACGTGGTGCGTCGCGTGGCCGGCTACAAGAAAATCCGTTACTACACCCACGAGAACATCGGCTACGGCCCGGTGAACCTGCCCGACCAGGAACTGCATACCACCGCGGTGTGGTGGCAGCTGCCGCAGGCGCTGTTGCTGCGCGCGTTCGCCAGCAAGCAGGATGCGCTCGATGGTTTCCTCGGCGCGGCGTATGCGCTGCACATCGTCGCCACCGTGGCGGTGATGGCCGATGCGCGCGACCTGCAGAAGTCGGTCGGCAACGGCGATGGTTCCTGGTTCGCGATCGCCGACCAGAGCGGCCGTGGTCAACTGCGTGGCAGCGAAGGTGATCCCGGTGTGGTGGAGCTGCTGCAGGAGTTCGTGCCCACCGTGTATCTGTACGACAACTTCCCCGGCGGCGTCGGCCTGAGCGAACCGCTGTGGCAGCGCCAGGCCGAGCTGGTGCAGCGCGCGCGCGAACTGGTGCAGCGCTGCGACTGCAAGGCCGGCTGCCCGGCCTGCGTGGGCCCGGTACTGGCCGCGCAGGAAGAGGATGAAACCTCGCCGCGTGCGCTGGCACTGCGCGTGCTCGACCTGTTCGATGCCGACGCCTGCCAGCACGTGCCCGACGTGGTGATGACCACGCGCGATCCGATGGAGCTGCTGGCCCCGTGAGCCTGAGCCTGGACAAGCTGCGCCTGCTGCGGAAGCAGGCCGGTGACCCGAAGGCAGTCACGCCGGCTGCGCCCGAGCCGCCACCCGCAGCGCCGGCACCGGTTGCCGCCAACGATGCGCGGCAACCACCGGCCGAGCGTTCGGTGTTCGCCTGGGTCGAACAGGAAATCCGCCACAAGGCGACTGGCGCAGCGGCCTCCACACCGACACCCGCACCGCTGCGTCGGCCGGAAGTGGGTAGCCTGCATCGCCTGCTCGGCCTGCGCACACGCAGTGGTCCTTTGCCAACACGTGCCAGCGCGCAGGATCGCCAGCTGCCCGGTGAGGAGATCGCACCGGGCCTGTTCCTGATCGAATCACTGCTGTCGCAGCCGATTCCGTCGCAGCCGCTATCGCTGGATTTCGCCCGCCGCGAAGGCGAGCACGTGGCCCCACGCGATCTGCTGTTCTTCGATACCGAAACCACCGGCCTGGCCGGCGGCACCGGCACCCGTGCCTTCATGATCGGTGCCGCCGACTGGCATGTGTGCCCGCAACGCGGTGAAGGCCTGCGCATCCGCCAATTGTTGATGTCGACGATGGCCGCCGAGGACGCGATGCTGGCCACCTTCGCCAGCTGGCTGCAGCCGTCCACCGTGTTCTGCAGCTACAACGGCCGCAGCTACGATGCGCCCCTGTTGAAGGCGCGCTACCGACTGGTCCGCCAGCGGTGCCCGATTACAGCGCTGGATCACGTCGACCTGCTCTATCCGACCCGCCGCCGCTATCGCGGCACGTGGGAGAACTGCAAGCTGTCCACCATCGAACGCCAGCTGCTGCGCGTGGTGCGCGAGGATGACCTGCCCGGCTCGGAAGCGCCCGGCGCATGGCTGCGTTTCCTGCGCGGCGGCGACGCGGTGAACCTGCGCCGGGTGGCCGACCACAACCACCAGGACGTGGTGACCCTGGCCCTGCTGCTGCAGCGGCTGGTACGGGAAGAACAACGTGAACGCGAAACCCTGGCGCTGGTCGGGCAGTAGGCGTTGACGCGGCCTGACGGTGGCAGCGGTGACACTGCCGCCACCATCCACGCCTGGAGCCCGACGATGCGCCTCAATCCCCTGGTCCTGCTCGCCATCCTGCCGTTGGCCGCCTGCAGTCACGCTGGCAGCAGCACCTCCCACGATCCCGCGCCAGCGCCCGTGGCCGATGCCGCGCACGAATGCAAGCCGGAGGCGCTGGAAGCCTTCACCGGCAAGACCGCCGACGAAGCCACGATCAAGAAACTGGTGACCGCCAGCGGCGCGCGCGGTGCACGGGTGGTCAAGCCGGGCATGGCGGTGACCATGGACTTCCGCCAGGACCGCGTGACCGTGCAGGTAGATGCGCAGAACCGGATCGAACGCGCCAGCTGCGGTTGATCGCCCGGTGGGTAGCGCCGGGCCATGCCCGGCGCCTTCCCTCTCCAGGCGTGCCGCTGCGCTCGCCGGGCATGGCCCGGCGCTACCGCCGTTTCAGAGGCGCTCGGCTTTGCCGCTGGCCAGTGCGCGCGCGATCACCTGCTGCGCCTGCTGCGATGCCTGCGCATGTACGCGCGCCTGACGCTCGCCCAACGCGGCCTGTTGGCTGCCCAGTGCCGCCTGTCGGCTGGCCAGTTCAGACTGCTGGCTGGCCAGGCGCTGCATGTCACGGGTGCGGCCGGATTGCGCGGCCTCGCTGCGGGCTTCCTGCATCGCACGACGTGCCTCGGCGGCGGCCTCGCGTGCAGCCTCACGCGCAACGGCCATATCGCTGGTCGCACCACGCGCCGCCTTTGCTGCTTCTGCGGCGGCCTCACGGTTGATGTCGTGGGCGGCCATCGCGCTGCGCGCTACCTCAGCGGCGGCCAGCGCAATGCGGCGTGACTCCTCGCCCTGCAGGCGGCCCATCTCACCCATCTGCCTGCCGAGTTCGCCCTGCTCGCGACCCAGCGCACTCTGCTGGCGGCCCAGTTCGCTCTGCTGGCGACCGAGGTCTGCGGCGCCGCTGTAGGCGCGCTGCAGGGTCTGGATCAGCATCGGGTCGCGCACCACATAGCGCTTGTCGCCCTGGCGGAACCACAGCGCCGGCCCCTTGCCGAGCTGCCTGCGCGCCACCGTTACATCGTCGATGCCGCCATTGGCGAAGGTCGAATCACCATCGACCAGCACGTAGGCCTGCGACGGCGACTTGCCGAGGTCCAGGCGCCCGTAGGTGGTGATGGAGGTGGTGTGGGAAGTCGAATGTTCACTGTGCATGTCGGTATCCACATCGACATCCACGTCGACCGCCACATCGGCATCGTCCGGGCCTGACAGCGCCTCGACATCGGCCGGCTCGGCAGGCGGCGCGGGCGCCACCGGCACGGCCGGAACGCGCGCGGCCGAAGGCGGTGCGGGCGGCGCGTTCGGAGCCTTCGGCGGTGGCGGCACCACGGCCTTCGGTGCAGCCGGAGGCGCCGGCGGTGCCGGCGGCACTGGCGCCGCCACCAGCCGCATCGGTGCCACGCCCACCACAACGACGACAGCGGTCAACGCCATCGCCAGGATGCGCGGGCAGGACCGGCGCGTCTGCAGCGAGAGCAGGCGACGCTTGAGGCTGGTGGTGTTCGGTGCAGCACTGGCCACACCCAGGTGCGGCTGCGGTGCCACGCCCAGCTGCAGCAGCAGGCGGCCATAAGCCTGGCGGCTGGCGCCGTGCTGGCCAACCACGGCCGCATCCACCGCTTCTTCGCGGGCCTGTGCATATTCGCGCACCGACAGGCGCAGCAGCGGGTGGAAGAAGAACAGGTGCTGGGCCAGTGCGGGCAGCAGGCCCCACTGCAGGTCACGCCGCTGCAGGTGCTGCAGTTCATGGGTCAGTGCCAGGTCCAACGCATCGCCCTGCAGGGCGTTGTCACCGGCCGGCAGCAACAGCACCGGGCGGAACGGCCCGACCAGCTGCGGTGCGTCCACCTGCGTGCTCATCCACAACCGTGGCGCAGGACGCACGCCGTGCGCATCGGAGGCCAGCTGCAGCGCCTGCACCAGCGCCTCGTCCTCGCAGGGATAGGCGGCGGCCAGCAGCGCGCGGCAGCGGCGCCATTCACCAAAGGTACGCAGCGCCATCAGCAGCACGCCGGATGCCCACAGCGCAGCCAATGCAACGGCCCACCACGCCACTGCCGGCACGTCCGCCGCAGGCACCGGCATCGTCGCCAGCAGCTGCGCCGAGGCTTCCGGCGCCAGCGGGTAGACCAGATCTGCGGCAACGTCAGTGGCGGTCATCGCCACCGCCTGCGGTGCCGGCAGCCAGGCCAGCTGCAGCGGTTGGCTCCAGAACAGGCCAAGCACGGCCTGCAGCGACACCAGCCACCACAGGCGGCAGCGGGTGGCCGCCGACAGCGACGGTAGCGCGCGGCACACGCCGTACACCAGGGCCACCAGCAGCACGGTCTGCAGGCTGGTCCAGCCCAGCCGTTCCAACAACGGGATCAGCATCGTGGTGTCCATGGCTCAGCCCTCGTGGCGGCGCGATTGGAGTTCGGCGACCAGCGCTTCCAGCTCGGCCAGCTCGTTGTCGCTGACCTGCTGGCGCTGCGACAGGTAGGCCACGAACGGCGACACCGAGCCCTGCAGCGTGTTGTCGACGAACTGGGCCACTGCACCCTGCAGCACGCTTTCCGGGCCACGGGTGGCCTGGTAGCGGTAGACGCCGTCCTGCTGCTGGCGACGAAGATACCCCTTCGCCCGCAGCCGCTCCATCATCGTCAGCACGGTGGACCGGGCCAGGCCACGGGCC
Organism: Stenotrophomonas sp. 1L-E-5-B-C3; assembly: GCF_057292075.1. NCBI lineage: Bacteria > Pseudomonadati > Pseudomonadota > Gammaproteobacteria > Lysobacterales > Lysobacteraceae > Stenotrophomonas > Stenotrophomonas sp. 1L-E-5-B-C3. The sequence goes on along the minus strand of NZ_JBXAWS010000007.1, from coordinate 32,047 downwards.
TCGCCGTAGCCACTGGCGACCTCGCCGACGCTGGCCGGCGCATGTTCATCGATGTACTGCAGCAGGGCCAGCTCCTGGTCCCCGATCGTCTTGCCACGCATGACACCACTCCCTTGACTACACGTGTCGCCACTTTCTGCGTGACGACAACTGTAGTCAACCCCCCCGGAAGTCATGGGCCGACGAACGGTAGGGGGACGCCGTCCGGCTCAGTACTCCACCCGGTACCCGATCGAGAAGGTCCGCCCTGCCGCCGGCAGACTGGACATCTTTCCGTAGGTCGCCTCGGCCTGCTGGCCATAGACCGTGCGGTAGTCACGATCGGCCAGGTTGTAGATGCCCGCGCTGAAGCGGCCGCCTGCCAGTGGTACTTCGCCGATCAGGTCGAACACCGCATAGCCGTGGATCTTCGCCGCCGGGGTGGCGCGAATGCTGGGACTGATCGCTGCGAGTGGCGCATCGCGCCAGGCACGATCGGTCCCGCCCACCACTTGTCCCTGCAAGCGCAGCAGGCTGTCATTGGCGAAGCGCCACTGCCCATGCACACCAGCCTTCAAGGGTGAAACGCGGAACGCATTGAGCTCACGCCAACGTCCGGCAGCATCGCGGTACTGGCCCCGGGTGCTGGCAAGGCTGGCGCCCAGCTCCAGCTGCGCCGTCGGCGTGTAGCGCAGGTTGGCCTCCACGCCCCACACGCGCTCATCGGTGTCGGCCACCGACACGCTGTAGTCACGGTTGAACTGCACGGTCTTGTCCGAGCGGTTGTAGAACGCGGTCACCGCGCTCTGCAGCGATGCATCGCTGCGGCGCCAGCCCAGCTCATAGCTGTCGACCTTGATCGGGCCGACGTTGCGGCTGTCGATGACGAAGCTCGCCGGCACATCGCGCAGCATGCGCTGCGTATCGGGCAGGCTGAATCCCTGCGAGAAGTTCGCGAAAAGCTGTTGCGATGCGTCCAGCCGGTACACCACGCCGGCATTGAACAGGGTCTGCGCGTGGCGCACGCGGCCACCCTGCAGCAGGCGCGGCGTGTACCCCGCAACGGCGTCGGCGGTGATCGCTTCGGTGTAGGGAAGTGAATCCTCGACGCGGTTGCGCAGGATCTGGTGGCGCACGCCGGCCTGCACGCTGAAGCGCTCGCCGAGCGAATGGTCGGCCTGCAGGAACAGTCCGGTGGTGTCCACGCGCACGTCCGGCCCCATCGCGTACTGCGCTGTCGGTCGGTAATCCAGACCATTGCTGGCGATGAAGCGGTTGATGTCATACATCTGTCCGCGCTGGCTGTCCTGCTCGCGCTCGTGGTCCACACCGTATGACAGCTGCAGGCTGCGGCCACCAACTTGGAAATCCTTGTGCAGCGCGCTGCGCAGGCCCCAAACGTCGATTTCGGTGTTGGACTGCATCGCCACATAGGCGAAGCCCCCGCGCAGTGCCGGATGCACCAGGGTCGACACCGACGGGAACCAGCGTCCCTGCTCGTTGCGGTAATAGGCTTCCACGCTCAGTTCCTGCCCGCCCAGTACATCGCGGTTGCGGTACTGCGCATTCACTCCCTGGTGCCGGGTACGCGGCTGCGCCTCCAGCTGCAGGCCGGGCAGCGCCTGGTGGCTGGGCGTGAATGCAGGGTTGAACAGCGCGGCCAGGCGCGGGCCATAGTCGGGGCCGTGATCACTGTCCTGTTGATCGTCGAACCAGCGTACGCCGACGCTCAACCGCTGGCTGTCCGTCAGCGTCCAATCGAAGCGCGCATTGAGTTCGCGGGTCTCGGTGTCCTGCCGATCAGTCTGCGCGATCTCCGGGCCGATACGGCGGCCATGCGCATCCAGCGATGCGCCCTGCCGGCCATAGGCGAAGCCGAACGCGCCACTGAACTGATCGCCGCGCACGGTCATGGTCTGCGCGGCGTTCCAGGCCAGCGTGTCACTGGACAGATGCGAGGGGCTGCGCAGGCCGAACTGGCTGGCCAGCTGCACCGGCTGCTCACCGGGCTGCAGGGTGATGATGTTGATGATGCCGCCACTGGCACCGGCGCCATACAGCGCGGTGGCGCCGGAGATCACCTCGATGCGCTCGATCATGGTCGGCGAGATGCTGTTGAGCTGGCGCGACCCATCGCGTGCGCCGGTCAATGGCACGCCATCGATCATCACCTGCACGCTGCGGCCACGCATGGTCATGCCGTAGTTGCTGGTGGTCCCACTGGCCGGCGCCAGCGACGGCACCAGCTGGCCGAGGATGTCGGCGGTGCTGCGCCCGGCGGTGATCTGCGGGGCAATCTGCTCGCGCTCGATGGCATACACGGTGCCGGCGATCTCGGCCACGCTGCGTGCGCCTCGCACGGCGGTGACACTCACCGCATCCAGTTGCCGGGTGCCAGCCGTAGCGGACGTATTCTGCGCCGCCAGCTGGCCACTGATGGCCAACGCCAGCATCGCCAGCGGAAGGGTTGCTGCGGTATGCCGCATGGTGTCCTCGTTGCGTATCAGGGGGAGTTCGTGGGTGCTGCGAAGCGGCGCATCAGCGGCCGGCACAGCAGCAACCCGAGCGCCGAAACTGCCGCCAGCGCGATGTAGTAGATGGGGTAGCCCAGTCCCTTGGCGAGGAAGCCGGACAATGCACCGCCGATGAAATTGACCAGCAGCTCGAAGCACACCAGCAAGGTGAAGTCAGTGCCGGCCTGGGCACGCGAACTGACCCGCATGAACAGGGCATACAGGCTGGTCATCGCCACATAGCGCAGCGCCAGCAGCGCGATCACCAGCACGCCCAGGCCCCACCGTGACGACGCCATCGCACCGCTGTAAAGCATCAACGCCAGCAGTACATACAACACGGTGCGCCACCAGCCAGCGTGCATCAGCAACTGCTCGGCCCGGCGCTGCTTGAGCAGCCAGGCGGCGCCCACCGCAGCCAGCATGCCGGTACCGGCGCCGCCCACCGAGATCAGCAACCCGATCTCGGTCAGGCTGAACTGCTGGTCGACCAGCAGCGGGTTGATCATCGCCATGGCCGGCGCTTCCACCAGCCGGTACAGCACGATCAGCAGCAGCGCCCAGCGCAGTTCGCGACGACGCAGCGCACGCAGGATGCTCGGCCGCGGCGCGTCGGGCCTGGCCGGCGTTTCGTTGATCCGCTGCACTGCCAGCAGGGTCAGTGCGCTCATTGCGGCCAGGCTCAGCAGGGCCACGCTCCAGCCGCGGGTTTCATACAGCCACAGCACACCGGCGCCACCGATCATGCTGCCCAGGGCCACACCCACGCTTTGCGCCATGCTGCCCAACCGGTGCTCGGCCGGCGCCAGCGCCTCCACGGTGTAGCCGTCGATGGCGATGTCCTGGGTGGCGGCAATGCTCGAGATCCACATGCCGACCAGCACGAACACGACCAGGCCATGATCCAGGCCGGTGAACGCCAGCACCAGGATCCCGGCCAGCAGCAACAGCTGGGTCAGCCACAGCCAGCTGCGGCGGCGACCGAGGGCCGGCAGATGCCAGCGGTCCACCAGTGGTGCCCACAGGAACTTCAGCGCCCACGGCAGGTAAAGCAGCGACAACATGCCGATCCAGCGCAGATCCACGCCCTGGCTACGCAGGATGGCCGGTACCGCCACGTTGTAGAAATACAGGGGCAAGGCATGCGCCATGTACAGCGCGACGATCACACCCAGGCCGAACGGCGAAGCGGCGGCGCGCTCAGTGCGCATCGGCCTGCTCCAGGTGCTCGCCAATCCAGCGCATGCCCGCGCCGGCATCGGCGGTGACGAAGTACGGCACGGCCCAGGCCGCATGCAGCGCCGGAGTGTCCAGCCGCTGCTGATCGGCGGCATCGCTGGCGATGCGCACCAGGCCCCGGCAGTACCGCCGGAAGGCGGCCTTGTACTGCTTGTACCAGACCGCCTGCAGGGCACGGTAATCGTCGCAGAAGGTGGCACCGGGCGCGGTGCTGGCAACGAAGTAGAAGGGACGGTGGGCATCGATCAGCGCCTGCACGCGGTCCAGCCAGTACCGGATCTGGTGCGCATCCACCGCGCCATGGAAGACGGCACGCAGCACCACCGCCTCGTTGATCACCAGACCCATCGCCATCGACCTTCTTGCTGAACAGGGGAAAGGGGCAGCGAGCCCCCGCAAATGAGAATAATTTGCAATACCATTGAAAGTTTAGGCGCGACGAAAGAAAATTTAGGCACGACAGCTTTCGCGGGTGCCTTGCATGCAGGTCTATTCCTGCGCCGAACTGATGAGCGCCGCCCACGCGCTGGGCGGCCGGGTCGACTTTGAATCGGGTCTCCCCGATGCGCTGCCTGTGCTGGCCGGCTGGCAGCAGGTGCAGTCGATGGACAGCGGCCTGGTGCTCTACCTCAGCCGCAGCCAGGACATGGTCGGCGGCCGCAGCCAGAACTGCCTGCCTGCGGGTCTCACCGCCAGTTTCCTGCTGCAGGGGCAGGCCGAAGTGGTCATCACCAACCAGCGCCTGCAGATGGACAGCCGCCGGGCCGGGAGCCCGGCGATGCTGGTCCACCTTCGTGAGGAGGAAGCGTTCCAGCGCCATTGGCAGGCGGGTCGCGAGGAAACCAAGGTCAGCCTGCACCTCGGCCAGGACTGGTTGTCGCGCCAGCTCGATGGCATTGCATCGGCCGGACTCACCCGCCTGCGACTGAGCCACGCACGCAACCAGGCGTGGCAACCGCCTGCGCCACTGCTGCGGCGGGCCGCAGCGTTGTTCGGGGCGGAAACGGCGGAGCCGCCTCTGCTGGCCAGCCTGCAACGCGAGAGCTTTGCGCTGGAAGTCGCGGCCAGCGTGGTTCGATCCGTGATCGCCGAACGCGAGGCGCCTGCCCCCAGCGCGCATCTGCGGCGTTGCGTGGACCAGTTGCAGCAGTGGCTGCAGAGCGGCGAGGCCGATGGCCTGACCATCAACCAGATGGCGCGCAGGCTGGGTACGAACGCCGTCGACCTGCAAAGCACCTTCCAGCAGCTGCACGGCAGCAGCATCGCCGCCTGGCTGCGCGCACTGCGCCTGCAACGGGCACACGACGCCCTGCTGCAACGGCGGGTGTCAGTGGACGTGGCAGCCAGCCTCGCCGGCTATGCCCATACCAGCAGCTTCAGTGCCGCATTCAAGCGGCAGTTCGGAAGGTCTCCTTCCCAGATCCGCTAGCCGCAGCAGGCACGCCCCGCGCACACAACCAGTACCTGCCTCGCAGCGCAGCTACTGCTTAAACCTTTTACGCACCCGCTGCATCCGATCCTCGACGCCCCGCCGGAATCCCGCATGTTCCGCCCAACGCTTCGAGTCGTGCTCATGCTCATCACTGCCCTGCCCTTCGCCGCCGTCTCTGCCAGCCAGGATCAGGCCAACGACCAGACCCGCCGGCTGATCCGCCAGATCATGCTGGAGCAGCGCATCCCGGGATTGCAGATTGCGGTGGTCAAGGACGGGCAGATCGTGTTGTCCGAGGCCTACGGTCTGGCCAATGTCGAGAACGGTGTGCTTGCCTCGCGCGACACCCGCTTTCCGCTCAATTCGGCCATCAAGGCGTTCACCGGCGTGGCCGCCGCGCAGCTGGCCCAGCAGGGGCAGCTGGATCTGGACGCGCCGGCCTCGCGTTACCTGGATGATCTTCCGGCAGCGTGGAGAGACGTACGCGTACGCCAGTTGCTTGCGCATACCTCAGGCCTTCCGGACATCCTCGATGCGAGCGGACTGCTGGGCGGTGGTACCGAAGCCCAAGCGTGGGCGGCGGTCACTGCGCTGCCGATGGAGGCGGCCTCCGGCCAGCGCTTCGCATACAACCAGACCAACTACGTACTGCTGGCGCGGATCATCGCGCAGCAATCGGGCATGCCGTACGCGCACTTCCTGGCGACCGGCCAGTTCAGCAGCGCGCGCATGGCGCGCACCACCTTTGGCGACAGCTACGATCTGATTCCGCAGATGGCAACGATGTACAGCCTGGCCCCGCGTGCAACCGACGCAGCCGATGCACCGCCGCGCCTGTCGCACTGGTTCTACGACATTCCGCCTTCACTGTGGGCCGGTGGTGGCATCCTCACCACCGCCGATGACACCGCGCGTTGGCTGGTCGCGCTGACCGACGGGCGCCTGCTTCAGGATGCACCGCGGAAGAGGATGTGGACCGCAGAGCGCCTCACCGATGGCCGTGCCGGCCCATGGGCGGGCGGCTGGCCGGTGCTGCGTGCATCGCCCGACCTTCAGGTGGCCGGTATCGGCGGTGCGCGCTCGGCCTTCGTGGTCTATCCCGACCGCGACGTCGCGGTGGTGGTGCTGACCAATCTGGTCGGCGCCAATCCACAGCAGTCCATTCCGCGCATTGCCGATTTCTATGCGCGCGCGGCCTCAACGCCCGCTCACGAACGGGTCGCCCTTGCACGGCAGCAACGGGCTGTCGTCGCAGGGCCATAGGGCGGCGGGTACGGTCCTGGCCACTTCGAAGTGATCCTGGTTCCAGCGCAGGAAACCGCCGTGGATGGCATTGCCATGGTCGAAGCTGCGCGCATCGACGGCCAGTGGCTGTTCGGGGTCGGCTTCGGCCACCCAGCGCAGCACCGGCACCTTGTCCAGCGGCCCGATGAAGGCGAACAGATCGCCCGCGCCCTTGTCCTGGTAGGCCGTCATGGTCGCCGCGTCGGGCAGCTCGGCCTGCGCCAGCAACGACGCGGTGACATCCTGCAGCGGTGCGGCTCCCTGTGCGATGTAGGCGCGCATGCCCGTGGTGGTTGCCGGGCAGTCCTGCAGCTGCACCAGATACCCGGTGGTACCGCCACGGCCGGAGAACGACCGCATCCAGTAGCGGAAACGCGGCCCGCTGCGATCGGTGACCATGAAATCCTGCTGGCCATCCTGCGCGGGAATGGAAAGCACCTGCACCTTGCTGGCGCCCTCCACGTTGCACTTCAACTGCGCCAGCACCTGCCTGGCAGGTTCGGGCAGCGCAGCGTAGCGACCGCCGGGATGGGCGCTGCCGGAGGCATCCGGCAGTGCGGGCAATCCACGATCAGGCGACAAGGGCTGCGCTGGCATGGACGGCGGTTTCGACGTCGGCGCTGCGGGCGCGGTGTGTTCCCCGGCAGGCGCACAGGCGCTGCATGCCAGCAGCAGCATCAACGACAGGGCGGGTGCCAGGTGCGGGCGGGCCATCATTCAACGCCCTCCCATCGCAGGGGCTTCGGGCTGCTGCGCGGGCACGGGTGCCGGCGCACCCTGCTCGCGTGATTGCTGCTGCAACTGGCGCAGGCTGGATTCCACCGGGGTGTCGCGCACCTCCGCCGCATTGACCCCTGCGCGCAGCGCCGCAGGATCGCCCGGACTGCCCTGCACAAGGAACAGCGTCTCACCGGCTGCACGACCCGCGCTGGGGTTGCTGGCCACGATCTGGTCAACCTGGGTGATGCCAGTCGCCTTCGCTTCGCGCAGCATCACCAGGCTGTAGGCATCGGCATGCTCGGCGTAGCGTCCGCCCAAGGCCTGCAGGCGCATACTGATCTGCTGCTGCAGGGCATGGTCGCGATGCTGGGGCTGGCGGGGGTCGTCATTGGCAGCAAGCGGGGCGTCCTGCCCCAGCTCACGTGCCTGCCCCGGTGCGACCGAGGTCAGCACGTACTGCCAGCGGTTCTGCCCGGGCGTGCCGCGCACCGTCGCCACGAAGTCGTCGTATTCGCCGCCGCCGATGGTCTGGCATCCGGCCGAATCGGTGTTTGCCCGGCTGCCGCGGTGGATCTTGAAGGTGTCGTTGAGGTCCCGCACACCCTGGGTATCGCGCGCGTCGAACCAGCCATCACCATTGCTGTCCCGCTCCACCCGGCCGGCACCGGCGGCTACCGCGTCCTGCGAGGGACGCAGCGCGAACTCATCGGCGTGGCCGTGGCGCGGGTGGGTGGTCGCGCGCATTTCGGTGGTGCCTTCGCCCAGTCGCCCCAGATCCTTGACCCGGTCGCCATTGACGTCCTCACCCTCGGTCTTGGTGCGTGGTGCCACGTTGCCGAAGCCCGGGCTGCGCGGCGTGGTCTTGGCATGGCCGTCGTACTGCGCGGTCGGCTCGGTCGTGGCCTGGTTGAACTCGCGCACATGGCCGTGGCCCTGCGCGTCCTTCCACAGCACCACGATGCGATCATCGTAGACGCCACGCCCCCGCGCCTCGGTGGTGCGGTTCTCGTCGCGCAGCCCCAGCACCACGCGGTCCTGTGTCGCCATTGCTTCGTTCGCTGCCGTGTTGCCGCGCTGGGCCACGATGCTGCCGTAGACGTCGTACTGCTGGGCCTGGCTCAGGCCTGCGGTCTCCGCCGCCTCCGGCATCCGCGGTGGGCGCGCCGCCTCGCGCAGGCGATCGAGCATCGGGTTCACCGTGGCCGCCTCCGCTGCGGCAACACCACCACTGCGTCGCAACGCCTCTAGTTCGGTGGCGGCACGCGCCGAAATGTAGCGATCCAGCGATTCCTGCACCACGACACTCTGGCCGTCATGCAGGGCCTCCAGGCGGGCGGCGGCACCGCGCACGTCGTTCTGCCGCAACAGGGCGACGACTTCGTTGGCCGCCGCATTGATATCCATCTCGGGCATGGTCGGTCCTTGAACGTGATCGGTTGGGAGTCAGCCTACCCCAGCTGCCCGACAGAGCTTTTGACACAGCGCACACCCCAGCACCTACCCCATTCAGGCAGCACATGCCGCGCCCGGGCTCACCCCCGCGGCCCGCCCATCACCGGCAGGATCACCCCGCTGATGTAGCTGGCACAGACCGGCGAGGCCAGGAATACATAGGCCGGCGAGAGTTCTTCGGGCTGTGCGGGCCGGCCCATGTCGCTGTCCTTGCCGAACTCCGCCACGTCCTCCGCCGGCTTGTCGGCCGGGTTCAGCGGCGTCCACACCGGACCCGGCGCCACGCAGTTGACCCGGATGCCACGCGGTAGCAATTGGCTCGCCAGCGATTTGGTGAACGCATGGATCGCGCCCTTGGTGGCCGAGTAATCGATCAGCGCCTTGCTGCCGAAGATTCCCGTTTCCGAACCGGTGTTGATGATGCTGGCACCCTCGCCCAGATGCGGCAGTACCGCGCGCGCCATCTGTATGTAACCGCCGATGTTGGTCTGCAGGGTTTCCTGCAGATGCGCGTCTTCCAGATCTTCCAGCCGCGCGCAATGCAGCTGGAACGCGGCATTGTTGACCAGGATGTCGATGCCGCCGAAGGCCTTGGCCACCTGCTTGACCGCCTTGTTGCAGAAGCGCGGATCACGCACATCACCGGCGATCACCACGCAGCGGCCGCCTTCGCGCTCCACGTGCTGGCGGGTGATGTCCGCGTCCTCGGCCTCGTCCAGGTGCAGTACCGCCACATCGGCGCCTTCGCGTGCGAACAGCACCGCCACTGCACGGCCAATGCCGGAATCGCCACCGGTGACGATCGCACGCATGCCCCGCAGCTTGCCGCTGCCGGTGTAGTCCGGTGCAAGGAAACGCGGCGCCAGCTTCAGTTCGTGTTCATGCCCGGGCTTGGCCAGCTGCTGCGCCGGCATCGCCTCCGGCTGACGGCGTGCGCCTGCCTGGGTCGCAGTCTTCTTTGTTGCCTTCTTTGCCGCGCGCACATCCTTGGCCTTTTCCTGGTCCTGCAGGCGCCGCTGCCGGGCCGCGACGCGCGCTGCCCGCGGATCGCTGGCGGCCGCCTTGCGGGTTGCGGTCTTCACCACGCGCGGGCGATCGGGGTCGGCGACGGTCTTGGTTGCGGTGCTGCCTTTGCGCACCTTCGGCGATGCCTTGCGGCGGGCGGGGGTCTTCTTGGCGGTGGCCATGCAGGTCTCCTCGGGGGGAATGGGGTTGCCGGCCAGCGGCCGGCACTACCCGGGGGCGGCATCCGCCGCGCCTGCAGTGTCTCCACCTATGTTGTTGGCGGCAGTGAGCGCACCGTGTCCACGATGTGCACGGTATTCATTCCGCCACCACGTGCGGCGTCGCACGCTGCACGCAACCACACAAGGAACGCCACCATGAAACATGCCATCGCCACCGCCGCCGTCTGCTTTGCCCTCGCCGCCTGCAGCAGCACGCCGATGGCCCAGGTACAGCCGATCGACGGCGTGATTTCCGGGCAGTGCCACAGCGACATGGTGCGCGGCGCACTGGGCTTGGCCGCTTCGGATGCCACCGTGGCCCGCGCCCGCGTGGACAGCGACAGCCTGCACGTGCGGGTGCTGCGCCACGACGGTCCGCGGGTGCCGCCGGCCAGCGAGGGCGGCGATCGCCTGACCATCGAGAAGGGCCGCACCAACAACATCACCGCGATCTACTGCGGCTGACGACTGCGGTTGAGCCGGCGCGCCCTGCGCAGCACGCGCAGGGTGGCTTGTTCCCACTGGCGCGGCCCACGCAGGCCGGCCAGCTTGGCCAGTTCGCCGCGCTCCCAGCCGGCGAACACGCACGGGTCGATGTAGGCCTTGCGGCAGACCGCCGGGGTGTTGCCCAGCAGCGACGCCACCTCGCACACCACCGCGCGCTGCGCCTGGGCCAGCGCGCGCTGGCTGGCCGGTTCCGGCAGCTCGGTGGCCGCGAACGCCTGCACCGCCGCCACGGTACCGCCCCAGGTGCGGAAATCCTTGGCAGTGAAGTCCTCACCCATCACTTCACGCAGGTAGTCGTTCACCGCGCCGGAATCCACCGGCTGCGGCGTGCCGTCTTCATCGCGATACTGGAACAGCGCCTGTCCCGGCAGCTGCTGCAGACGCCTCACCAGCAGTCCCAGCCTGCGGTCGCCCACGGTCACCTCCTGCAGCTGGCCGGACTTGCCACGGAAGCGCATGCGTACCCGGCCGCCGCGCAGCAGCTCCAGATGGCGGTTGCGCAGTGTGGTCAGTCCGAACGAACGGTTCTGTTGTGCATAGGTTTCATTGCCGACCCGCACCAGGGTGTCCGCCAACAGCGCCACCACCATGGCCAGCACCTTTTCCTGCGGAAACCCAGGTCGCTTGAGATCCCGCGACAACCGCCGCCGCAGCGTGGGCAAGGCCTCGCCAAAGGCGATGATGCGGTCGAACTTGCCGGCGTCGCGCTCCCTGGCCCAGTCGGCGTGGTAGCGGTACTGCTTGCGTCCGCGTGCATCGCGGCCGGTGGCCTGCAGGTGGCCGTTGGCGTGGGCGCAGATCCATACGGCGGTATACGCCGGCGGAATCGCCAGCGCACGGATGCGCTGCAGGGTGGTGGCATCACGCAGCGCGTGGCCATCAGCATCGCGGTAGCTGAAGCCCTTGCCGGCGCGGCGCCGGCTGATGCCCGGCTGGGTGTCATCGACATAGCGCAGGCCGGCAGCGCGCGCGGCTTGGCGTTCAGGGGTTGAGGGGGCTGGCATGTCCACAGTGTCGCCGTCGCGATGCCGCGATCCTGTCGATAACACAAGACAAACACGTGAGGGCCGGTTCGCCGCTATGCTCGGGTCTTCACAACCCCTTCCGGAGTCATGATGTCGTTTCCGATTCGCGCCCGTTCGCTCTCCGCCCTGTTGCTGCCGGCCGTGCTGGCCCTGACCGCCTGCCAGGCACCGGCGCTGGACGAACAGGATTCGGCCACCGCCCATGCCCAGCAGGCCGCAGAAGCCGCCAAGGCACCGGCCGACGACGCCGGCAAGGCCACCGAGGCCCCGCCGGTCGGCACCTGCGACGCCAGCCAGGTGCAGAGCCTGGTCGGCCAGGCCTACACCGACGCGCTCGGCAAGCAGGCGCAGGAAGACGCCGGCGCCAGCCAGGTGCGCGTGCTCAAGCCCAACGACGTGGCCACGATGGAGTTCCTCGGCGACCGCCTGAACATCGAAGTGGACGACAAGGGCGCCGTCAGCGGCGCGCGCTGCGGCTGAGTCGGGCCCCGCGCCGGCACTGGGTTGCCGGCGCGTTCTGTTGCACCTGCAACCGTGTATTGCGGCGTTGCAGCAACCTGTGATCTAGTCGAGGCATCCGGTGGCCTCACGATGCGCTCCAGGGATTGAGCGGGCTTGAGTGTCCCCGTTCAATTCATTCCGCATCGAGGTAGAGATGGCCCCCCGCAACCGCCAAGGGCTTTACGACCCGCGCTCCGAGCGCGATGCCTGTGGATTTGGCATGGTCGCCCAGCTCGACGATCAACCATCGCGCCTGTTGGTTGATACCGCCATCGCCGCGCTTTCGCGCATGACCCACCGTGGCGGTGTCGCCGCCGATGGCCTGACCGGCGATGGCTGCGGCCTGCTGCTGCGCCGCCCCGATGCGTTCCTGAAACTGCTGGCCAGCGAAGCCGGCATCGCGGTCTCCGCACGCTTCGCCGCCGGCCTGGTGTTCCTGCCGCACGACGCCGACGCGGCGCAGGCCTGCCGCACGCAGCTGCAGGCGCAGGTGGAAGCGGTGGGCTGCAAGGTCGCCGGCTGGCGCGAGGTGCCCACCGATGACAGCGTCTGCGGCCAACTGGCGCGCGACACGCTGCCGCGCATCGAGCAGGTGTTCGTCGATGCCGGCGTCGGCCAGGACGACGGCGGCTTCGCGCTGGCGCTGTTCCTGGCCCGTCGCCGCAGCGAACAGCAGCTGCGCGCACATGCCGACTTCTACGTTACCACCCTCACCCCGGATGCGATCAGCTACAAGGGCATGGTGCTGCCGGACAAGCTCAGCCGCTTCTTCCCGGACCTGCAGCGCCGCGAGCTGGCCTCCAGCGCGATCGTGTTCCACCAGCGCTTCTCCACCAACACGCTGCCGCGCTGGCCGCTGGCGCACCCGTTCCGGATGCTCGCCCACAACGGCGAGATCAATACCATCGAAGGCAACCGGCGCTGGGCGCAGGCGCGCAGTAAGGTATGGAAGACGCCGCGCTTCGATATCGGTGAATTCGACCCGGTGATCTCCATGCATGGCTCGGACTCGCAGAGCCTGGACAACATGCTGGAACTGATGGTCGCCGGTGGCATGGAGCTGATCCAGGCCCTGCGCATCCTGGTGCCGCCGGCTACGCAGTCGCTGGAATTCAAGGACCCGGACCTGGCCGCGTTCTACGAATTCCACGGCCTCAACAGCGAGCCGTGGGACGGCCCGGCCGGCATCGTTGCCTGTGACAGCCGCTACGCCGTATGTACCCTCGACCGCAACGGCCTGCGCCCGGCGCGCTGGATGCTGACTGCCGACCGCCATTTCCTGGTCGCCTCCGAAGCGGGCGTATGGGAAGTGCCGACCGAGCGCGTGGTGCGCAAGGGCAAGCTCGGCCCGGGCGAGATGATCGCCATCGACCTCAAGCGCGGCGACCTGCTCGATTCGGATGCGGTGGACCGCATCAACCGCGGTCGCGCGCCGTACAAGCAATGGCTGCAGCAGGGCGTGACCTACCTGCAGACCGAACTGATCGACCCCTCGCTGGTGGAAGAGCCCTTCGACGAAGGCACCCTGCGCAGCTACCACAAGCTGTACCAGCTCAGCAGCGAGGAAGTGGAGCAGGTGCTGCGGCCCTTGGCCGAGACCGAGCAGGAAGCCACCGGCTCGATGGGCGACGACACGCCGATGGCGGTGCTGAGCCAGCGCAGCCGTCCGCTCTATGACTACTTCCGCCAGGCCTTCGCGCAGGTCACCAACCCGCCGATCGACCCGCTGCGCGAAGACTGCGCGATGTCGCTGTCCACCCAGCTCGGCAGGGAGACCAACATCTTCCATGCCGGCCCGGAGACGGTGAACCACGTCATCCTCAACTCGCCGGTGCTCAGCCAGCGCAAGCTTCGCCAGCTGCTGAAGATGGACCAGTACGTGCAGGCCAACCGCCTGCTGGACCTGTCCTACAGCGAAGACGAGGGCCTGCGTGCCGGCATCGAGCGCATCTGTGCCGAGGCCGAACAGGCCGCGCGCGATGGCATGGTGATGCTGCTGTTGTCCGACCGCTACCCGGTGGCCGGGCGTCCGATGGTGCATGCCCTGCTCGCCACCAGCGCCATCCACCACCACCTGTCGCGGCTGGGCCTGCGCTGCGACGTGAATCTCATCGTCGAGACCGGCACCGCGCGCGACCCGCACCACATGGCCTGCCTGCTCGGCTTCGGCGCCACCGCGGTGTATCCGTACCTGGCCTACCAGACCCTGTTCGACCTCGGCCGCCGCGGCATCCTCAAGCTCAGCAAGGGCGGTGAGCAGTCGCAGATCGGCCGTCGCTACCGCAAGGGCGTCTACAAGGGCCTGTCGAAGATCATCTCGAAGATGGGCATCTGTACCGTGGCCAGCTACCGCGGCGCGCAGCTGTTCGAGATCATCGGCCTGGAACCGGAAGTCGTGGACCTGTGCTTCCCCGATACCGCCTCGCGCATCGGTGGCGCCGGCTTTGCGCGGCTGGATGCCGATGCACGCGAACTGTGCGTACAGGCCTGGGATGCACAGCAGGGCGTGGATGTCGGCGGCCTGCTGAAGTACGTGCACGGCGGCGAATACCACATGTACAACCCGGACGTGGTGACCACCCTGCAGCGCGCCGCGCGCAGCGGTGACCCGCGTGCCTGGCAGCAGTACTGCGATGCGGTGCATGCACGGCCGCCGTCGGCACTGCGCGACCTGCTGGAACTGGTGCCGGCCGCTGCGCCGACAGCGCTGGATGACGTGGCTCCGGCCAGCGAACTGTTCCCGCGCTTCGATACCGCCGCCATCAGTCTCGGCGCCCTCTCTCCGGAAGCGCATGAAGCGCTGGCCATCGCCATGAATCGCCTGGGCGGCCGCAGCAATTCCGGCGAAGGCGGCGAAGATCCCGCACGCTATGGCACCGCCAAGCGCAGCAAGATCAAGCAGGTGGCCTCGGGCCGCTTCGGCGTCACTGCCGAATACCTGGTCAACGCCGAAGTGCTGCAGATCAAGGTCGCGCAGGGCGCCAAGCCCGGAGAAGGCGGCCAGCTGCCTGGCCACAAGGTCAACGAACTGATTGCGCGGCTGCGCTATGCCAGGCCGGGCATCGGCCTGATCTCGCCGCCGCCGCATCATGACATCTATTCGATCGAAGACCTCGCGCAGCTGATCTACGACCTCAAGCAGGTCAACCCGACCGCGCTGGTGTCGGTGAAGCTGGTCAGCCATGCCGGTGTGGGCACGATCGCCGCCGGCGTGGTCAAGGCCGGTGCGGACCTGATCACCATCTCCGGTCACGATGGTGGTACCGGTGCGTCGCCGGTCAGCTCGATCCGTTATGCCGGCGTGCCGTGGGAGTTGGGCATTGCCGAAGCACACCAGGCGCTGCTGGCCAACGACCTGCGCGGGCGCACGTTGCTGCAGACCGATGGCGGCCTGAAGACCGGCCTGGACGTGGTCAAGGCCGCGCTGCTGGGCGCGGACAGCTTCGGCTTCGGCACCGCGCCGATGATCGTGCTGGGCTGCAAGTACCTGCGCATCTGCCACCTCAACAACTGCGCCACCGGCGTGGCCACCCAGGATGAGCGCCTGCGCGAGAATCACTTCACTGGCCAGCCCGAGCGCGTGGAGAACTTCTTCCGCCTGCTGGCCGAGGAAGTACGCGGCTGGCTGTCCTACCTGGGCGTGCGCTCGCTGGAAGAGATCGTCGGCCGTACTGACCTGCTGCGGCAGATCGATGCCGCGCCACGCGACGGCGTGCGCGTGGACCTGTCGCGCCTGCTGGCCGACAGCCGCTACGAAGGCAGCCACTGTGCCGCGCAGCGCCTGTACGAATCGCCGGACAGCCTGGCCACGCAGATGGATGGCCTGCTGGCGCCGGCCATCGAGCACAAGCGCGGCGGCGAGCATCGCTTCCTGATCCACAACACCGACCGCAGCATCGGCACCCGCCTGGCCGGTGCGGTGGCACGCGCGCATGGCAACCAGGGCATGGCCGAATCGCCGCTGGAACTGCGCTTCCGCGGCAGTGCCGGGCAGAGCTTCGGCGCGTTCAACGTCGGCGGCCTGCATCTGGAAGTGGAAGGCGAAGCCAACGACTACGTCGGCAAGGGCATGGCCGGTGGCCGCCTGGTGGTGCGTCCACCGCGTGGCGCGCGCTTCGAGGCACGTAGCACCGCGATCATCGGCAACACCTGCCTGTACGGCGCCACCGGTGGCGAGTTGTTCGCTGCCGGTCGCGCTGGCGAACGCTTCGCAGTGCGCAACTCCGGCGCGCTGGCGGTGGTGGAAGGGGCCGGCGACCACTGCTGCGAGTACATGACCGATGGCGTGGTGCTGGTGCTGGGCAAGGTCGGCCTGAACTTCGGTGCCGGCTTCACCGGCGGCCTGGCCTACGTGCTGGACGTGGACCGCGATTTCGTCGACCGCTACAACCACGAGCTGATCGACATCCATCGCGTGTCGGCCGAAGGGTTCGAGAACTACCGCCAGCACCTGCACCGCCTGATCGGCCGCCATCGCGAGCTGACCGGCAGCATCTGGGCGCAACAGATTCTCGACGAGTTCCGCGACTACATCGGCAAGTTCTGGCTGGTCAAACCGAAGGCCGCCAGCATCGAGTCGCTGACCGAAACCCTGCGACGCGCCGCCTAACGGCAGTGCCGGCCGCTGGCCGGCAACCCAGGATCACGTAGTGCCGGCCGCTGGCCGGCAACCGGAAAACATCAAAGAGCCCGCCATGAGCCGCAAGCACGCCTTCCAGTTCCTCGACCTGCCCCGCACCATGCCGCAGCGCATCCCGGTCGAACTGCGCACCTCCGGCGACTGGGGTGAGCTGTACGGCAAGTTCGGCAAGGAAGACGCCCAGTACCAGGCCGGCCGCTGCCTGGATTGCGGCAACCCCTACTGCAGCTGGAAGTGCCCGGTGCACAACGCCATTCCGCAGTGGCTGCAGCTGGTGCAGGAAAACCGCATCCATGAAGCGGCCACCCTGTGCCACAGCACCAACCCGTTGCCGGAAGTGTGCGGCCGGGTCTGCCCGCAGGACCGGCTGTGCGAAGGCAGCTGCACGCTGGAGGAGTTCGGCGCAGTGACCATCGGTGCGGTGGAGAAGTACATCGTCGATACCGCGCTGGCCACCGGCTGGCGGCCGGACATGGCCGCCGTGCAGGCCACCGGCCACACGGTGGCGGTGATCGGTGCCGGCCCGGCCGGCCTGGCCTGTGCCGACCGCCTCGCGCATGCCGGCATCACTGCCGTGGTCTACGACCGCTACGAGCAGGTTGGTGGCCTGCTGCAGTTTGGCATTCCCAGCTTCAAGCTGGACAAGGACGTGATCCGTCGCCGCCGCGAGGTGCTCGAAGGCATGGGCGTGCAGTTCCGCCTGGGCGTGGAGGTCGGCCGTGACGTCAGCCTGCAGCAGTTGCTGGACACGCATGACGCGGTGTTCCTGGGCACCGGCGCCTACCGCTACACCGATGGCGGCCTCGACGGCCAGGACCTGAAGGGCGTGCTGCCGGCGTTGCCGTTCCTGGTGCAGAACAGCCGCATCGTCGGTGGCGATGATCCGCACGGCCGGCCGATTGCCGGCTGGGAAGACACCATCGCCCTGCCCGACCTCAACGGCAAGCGCGTGGTCGTGCTCGGCGGCGGCGACACCGGCATGGACTGCGTGCGCAGCGCGGTACGCCTGGGTGCGGCCAAGGTGACCTGCGCCTACCGCCGCGACGAGGCGAACATGCCCGGCAGCGCGCGCGAAGTGGCCAACGCGCGCGAGGAGGGCGTGCGTTTCCTGTTCAACCGCCAGCCGCTGTCGATTGAAGCCGGTGCCGATGACGAAGTGATCGGCGTGACCGTGGTCGAGACCCGCCTCGGCGAGCCCGATGCCAATGGCCGCCAGAACGCGGTGCCGATCGAGGGCAGCGAATCGCTCCTGGAAGCGGACGTGGTGATCATCGCGTTCGGTTTCTCGCCCACCGTTCCGGCGTGGCTGGCCGAGCACGGCGTGGAGGGCCAGACCAACGGCCGCATCGTGGCTGGAGGCAAGGACAGACTGCCGTTCCAGACCGCGCATCCGCGCCTGTTCGCCGGCGGTGATGCGGTACGTGGGGCCGACCTGGTGGTGACCGCCGTGGCTGAAGGCCGCGACGCCGCCGCCAGTATCGTCCGGCTACTGGCGCACTGAATCCGGCGCCAGCAGCACCGCCAGCAATGCACGCAGTTCGCGCGGCTCCACCGGCTTGGCCAGGAAGTGATCGATGCCGGCGTCGCGGCAAGCCTCGCGGGTGCGTTCCAGCACGCTGGCGGTGAGCGCGATGATCGGTACCCGCGCGCGGTGCTGGCAGGTGTCTGCACGGATCGCCCGTGCCAGCGCGAAGCCATCCATGCCCGGCATGTGGCAGTCGGTGATCACCAGTTCAAATGGCTGCGACTGCCAGGCCTGCAGGGCCTGCGCTCCATCGGCGCAGGCATGCACCTGCAGCCCCAGGTCGTGCAGGCGCTGCTCCAACAGCTGCAGGTTGGTGGGATGGTCTTCGGCCACCAGCACCCGTGCCGGTGGCAGTGGCTGTTCCTCGGCGATCGCAGGTGACGGCGCGCCAGCAGGCAACTCGCAGGCACTCAGGTCCAGCTCCAGCCACACCGTGGTGCCCTCGCCGGTCGCGCTGTGCAGCTGCAGGTCTCCCCCCATCGACACGGCCAGCTCACGGCAGATTGCCAGGCCCAGTCCACTGCCGCCGAAGCGGCGCGTGGTCGAAGCCTCGGCCTGGGTGTAGGCGCCAAACACCGCCTGCTGCCGTTCCGCACTGATGCCCACACCGCTATCGCTTACCTGCAGGCGCAACCGCTGCCCCTGTGCGTGCTGCTGCATCACCTGCACCCGTAGTTCCACCCCGCCATGCAGGGTGAACTTGAGCGCATTGCCGACCAGGTTGAACAGGATCTGGCGCAGGCGCAGGCTGTCGGCCAGCGACCCGGCCTGCAGTGCAGGATCGAGATGGATCTGCAGGTACAGGCCACGGCTGGCAGCCACCGGCAGCAGCAGCTGCTGCACTGCCCGCAGCAGCGCGGCCAGGTCGGTAGGCTGCCGCTGCAGTGGGGCAGGCTGCAGGCGCTGGCTGTGCAGCACATCGTCAAGGATCTGCCGCAGCATCTGCGCGGCGTCGCCGATGGTGGCCAGCACCTGTTGCTGGCGGTGGTCCAGATCGCTGGCGGCCAATCGTTCGAGCATGCCCAGCAGCGTGCTCATCGGCGTGCGGATCTCGTGACTCATCGTCGCCAGGAAGTGGGTCTTGGCCAGCGCGGCCTGCTCGGCCTCGCGCCGTGCATCTGCAAGCGCCTGGGTACGTGTGTGTACCTCGCTGACATCCATCCAGTAGCCGCTCCACTCAACGTTGCTGTCATCGCACGCCAGCGTGCGGCCCTGCGAATGCACCCAGCGCCAGCCCTGTGGCGAGCGCGTACGGAAGGTGACGTCGATCGGTCCACGGGCCAATGCGGCCGCTTCGACACAGTCCATCACCAGAGTCCGGTCATCGGGATGGACCGCGGCCAGCAGCCGCGGGTGGTCGATCCGCGCGGTCTCCACGCTCACCCCGAACAGCGCCTGCACATCGCCGGCAATCTGCGGAAAGCTGTAGTCCCCGGTAGCGGTGCGGCGCGCCTGGTAGACCACCGCCGGCAGGTTCGCGGTCACTTCCTGCAGGCGCTGCGCGGCCACGCGACGCCTTGCGCTTTCGCGGTGCACGCGCCAATAGCCGAAGGCGTAGACCAGCGCCAGCGCCAGCAGGATCAGCGAGGCCGGTACCAGCCAACGCAGGGGCGATGAGGACGGCGGGTTGCGTGGCTGGTCCGGCAGCCATCCCGTGCGGATCACGTCGCGCTGCGTGTCGGTCAGCTGCGACACGGCCTGCTCGAAGCCGGGAATGACGCCGGCACAGGCCGGTACGGTGGCCAGCACAAGCGCATCGTCGAACCCGGCTGGCGCGGCAATCACCAGCCGATCGCCCTGGTACCGGCGCAGCCCGGCCTCGACCTCGCCGAGGTTGGCGATCACCGCGTCGACCAGACCGGTGCCCAGCAGCGACAGCGCATCATTCAACGGCGCCGGCGGCAGCAGCTGTGCACCCGGAGCCTGCTCGGCCAGCAGCGCGGCCAACGGCAGCCGGTCGGGACTGGCCACCGCGCGCTCGCGCAGGTCTTCCAGGCCCAGCACCGGCCGCGCATCGGCGCGGCGCACGATCACCTGCGGCAGCTGCAGGTACGGTGCACTGGCCACCCAGCCGGAAGGCAGCTGCGAGCGCGGCCAGCCCAGCAACGCCTGGGTGGCGGGCGGCAACAGGCCTTCGACGACCGCCGTGGCCGGCAGCGGTTGCGCCTGCAGCGGCCGTTGTTCGCCCAGCAGGTTCAGGTAGGCCGCGCTGACCCCGTCGGCCTGCCCCTCGATCGCGGACGACAATGGCGCCCGATCGGAAGGCCAGGCAATGCGCAGCGGTGTCTCGCAGCCAGCGGCGGACGCGGTTGCGGGCAGCATCAGGCAGGCCATGACAGCAACAGCTGCAGGGAGGCCGGCGGCATTCACGGTGGACGTCCTCATCTCGCAGGCGGAAGAAACGGCCGCGCAGCGGTACCGCTGCCTGACACGCTATCGACGTGCGGGCGGGCGGCAATGAAGAAAGTTGCAAAAGCATCCAGAAGTGCAAATGGCGACATACACTGCCGCCTTCACCCGTACCTGCGGAGCTCTTGATGCGTATCGGCCTGGCTGCCAACCGTCTCCACCACCACGACGTGCGCGCCGCCCTGTTTCGTTGGCTGCGTGCCAGTGAGGCTGGCCTGCGCGAACTCGGTGTGTCGCTGCACGCGGTCGGGCGCACCCATGACGCGATCGAACGGCACGGCTTCCTGGCCGGATACGGCGGCCTGCACCGTTATCCCTATGGCCGCGAAGGCGGGTTGATGAAGCTGGTCGCCGAGGTGGTCGGCATGGGTCCGGATCGGACGCTGGATGGCGCGATCTATCTGATCGACCCGGTCGATCCATCCTCGGTGTTCCCGGAAGCGACCGCGCTGAAGCGACAGTGCGTGATCCACGGCAAGCCGTTCATTTCAACGGTGGCGACGGCGCGCGACTGGGTCGAGGTCGAACGCATCCACGCTGGGCTGGCGGCCGATGCCGGCGCCGACGATCTGCATGCGTTCGAAGACCAGACGCTGGCGCTGATCGCGCACGATGCGATGAAGCCGGCGATGCTGGCCTTCGCCGATGAGCACTTCGAGGTACTGGCGCGCTTTGGCGAGCGCGTGGCAACCGGCACCACCGGCCAGCGCTTGAACGAGCTGGCCTGGAGCCGCGGTTGGCCCAGCGATACGCCGTGGGTGACGCGCTACCAGAGTGGCCCGATGGGCGGGGATGCGCAGATTGCTGACCGGGTGCTGGAAGGCCGCTGCCAACGCGCGATCTTCTTCGAGGATCCGCATGTGGCGCGCCAGCACGAGGCGGATATCCAGCTGCTGGAGCGTGCGGTGACGACGGTGACCGACCAGGCGGTGTGCATTACGGCGCCACGGGTGGCGGCGCGTTGGGCGACGGCGGCGGCGTTGCGGGCGGGTTGAGGGTTTCGGCCAACGGCTGAGCCCCTCGTGGTGGGTGGGGCCGGCGCGGTCATGAGGTTGGCCGGGATGGGTGGAATTGCGGGGGACGCCGTGAACCCATCCATGGGGGCTTGGCCGCGGCATCCATGCCGCGGACACCCCCGCAATCCCACCCATCCCGTCCTTCGACAGTTTCCGGTGTGCCCACCACGGAAGAAAGAAAGAAGAGCAGGAGCGGGTCGCGCGCTGCGCACGCTCCTGGCCCATGCTCGGTTGCATTCAACGGCAGCCGAGCGTGGGCTCGGCTCTACAGTTACAGAAGCTGGCGAAGCATGGCTTTCAAGCGGCGCCCTTCCAGCTGGAAGTAGTCGCGCTGTTCGCGCCAGGCGGGGAAGCGTTGTTCCACTTCGTGCCAGAACGCGGGCGAGTGGTTGGCCTGGATCAGGTGGCAGAGTTCATGCACCAGCACGTACTCGAAGGCTTCCGGCCGGCCCAGCACCAGCGCCAGGTCCAGCGCCATGCTGCCATCAGGTGCCAGTGAACCCCACTGCGAAGACATCACCTTCAGGCGCAGACGGCTGGGTGCGCGCGGCAGGCCCGGCAGGTACTTCGGTAGCCAGCGGCCGACATCGGCGCGGGTCTGGGCTTCATAGAACTCACGCAGCAGGCGGCGCAGAGTGGCGTCGCCGGCACGGGTCGGCCATTGCACGCAGGCACCGTGGTCGTCGAGCTCCAACCGTGCATAACGGCCTTCCTGCCAGCGCAGCGGCAGCAGTTCACCGCGCAGCGGCAGCACGCCGGCTTCGCCCGGCTGCAGGGGTGCTGGCAGTTCCTGGCCCTGGTACTGGCGCAGCTGCAGCGCCAACCAGTCGCGGTGTTGTTCCAGGAAGCGTTCGCCCATCACCAGGCTTGCCCGCGGCGGCAAGGTCAACCGCGCGCCACGCTCGTCCACGCTCAGCTTGATCCGGCGCGCACGCGGATCACGCACGCGCAGCACCTCGATCTCGGCATCCTCCAGGCGCAGGCGAACGGTGTCGCGCTGCACGGTGGCGGGCGGGGTCGGGCTGATCAGGCGGCGCAGCAGACGGCTCATGTACCCAGCATAGCGCCGCTTCGGGCCGCCGGATGACCGGCGGCCGTCGGGCTGCCTGTTCAGTCAGCCTTGCTGAGCTTGAAGGCTTCTTCCAGCAACAGGAACAGGCGACGGATCTCGGCACTCTGCAGGGCGAAGCGGGCATCGAACTCGGCGCGGCGGCCGTCTTCGTCGGCATGCTCCAGCTGGTCCAGCGCGCCGTCGAGGAACTTCAGCTTGCGCACGATCAGGTCGTCGCCGATGACGAAGGACAGGTTGTCTTCGAAGATCAGCGCCAGCTTGGTCACCTGCTTGCCGGCGTCAAGATGCTTGTCGATCTCGTCGCAGCGCAGTTCCTGGTGCTGGCACTTGACCACTGCACCACCTTCCACCGGGTCCTTCATCTCGCACTCTTCGCCCAGGCTCAGCCCGGTCGGCAGCGGCTCGCCGGCGATCCAGCCGGTCAGGATCGAGCGCGGCGCGACTTCGGCGTTCAGCGGCATCGCCGGGAAGCTGCCGAGCAGGCCACGGATGTCGGACATGAAGTACTCGCCGGTCTTCCGGCTGGAGGTATCCACCGCGACGTAGCCGTGCTGCAGGTCGATGAAGGCGTCGTTGCGCGAGGACTTCACGAAGGCGCGCGGCAGCAGTTCATGCAGCAGGTCGTCCTTCATGCGCTTGCGCTCGCGGCCACCGGGGCGGCGGCCTTCCTTCTCCTCGATCTCCTCCAGCTTGCGCTCGAGCAGGTCGTTGACCACCGCTGCCGGCAGGATCTTGTCTTCGCCGCCCACGGTCAGCCACAGGTGCTCGGCGATGCGGTGGGAGAGCAGTTCCTTCTCCTCGCGGCCGAACGGCGAGATGAAGCCGCGCGAATTCATTTCCAGTGCGCCGACCGGCTTCAACAGGGCATGCGGCAGCAGCGTGTCGACTTCGGAAAAATCGGTGGTGGTCGGGAAGCGGAAGAACGTCAGGTTGCGAAAGAACATGGAATTCCGGTGTCTGAAGGAGAAGGGCGCCTGACCTTAAACGGCAGGCGTCTCGGGGACTGCGTCGGCCAGCCAGGCATCGGCATGCGCGGCATGCCCGCTGTGGCCCAGGGCCCTGAAATCGAACAGGGTGGCATCGGCCAGTTGTGCTGGCCGTACATCGGCCATGGCGCGTGCGATCTGTTCGATACGGCCCGGATGGTCCTGGTCCCACTGCTTGAGCATCAGGCCGACCTGCCGACGCTGCAGGTTTTCCTGGCTGCCACACAGGGTGCAGGGAATGATCGGGAAACGGCGGGCCTGCGCATACTCGGCGATGTCGTGCTCGCGCACGTAGGCCAGCGGGCGGATCACCACGTGCTGGCCATCGTCGCTGAGCAGCTTCGGTGGCATGGCCGCCAGCTTGGCATGGTGGAACAGGTTCATGAACAACGTAGCCACCATGTCGTCGCAATGATGGCCCAGCGCGATCCGGGTGAAGCCATGCGCCTTGGCGTGGTTGTACAGCGCACCGCGGCGCAGGCGCGAGCACAGCGAACACATCGTCCGGCCTTCCGGGATGACCCGGCTGACCACCGAGTAGGTGTCCTGCTCGATGATCTGGTACGGCACGCCCAGCGCGGCCAGGTACTCCGGCAGGACATGCTCGGGGAAGCCGGGCTGCTTCTGATCAAGGTTCACCGCGACCAGTTCGAACGGCACCGGCGCCCTCTTCTGCAGCTGCAGCAGCAGGTCCAGCAGGGTGTAGCTGTCCTTGCCACCGGACAGGCAGACCATGACCTTGTCGCCTGCTTCGATCATGCCGAAGTCGGCGATGGCCTGGCCGACCTGGCGACGCAGCCGCTTGCCCAGCCTGTCCTGCCCGGGCCCAGCCACGCGCGGGCCACGCGAAGCGCGCTGCGGGGGATCGGGCAGGGAAATCACGGCGGTCATCGGCCCATTCTAACGGCTTGCGGCAGCCTGGACCCCGTGTCGGGATTCCCCTCTCCCGGCAGTCATCATCGCTGTGTATGCTCGGAGGCTGTGGACACCTACAGCCCCGCCGAGATCGTCGAACACCTCGCCGCCCTGCGCGCCGAGCACCGCCTGCTGGATGAACAGATCACCCGCATGGCCGCCAACGGTGAAGACGAGCTGGAGTCCAAGCGCCTGAAGCGGCGGAAGCTGCAGCTGAAGGACTGCATCGCCAAGCTGGAAAGCCTGCAGATTCCCGACGAACCGGCCTGAGGCCGGGTTCGGGTGGGTGCCAACCTTGGTTGGCATGCCGTTCGCCGGGCATTGCCCGGCGCTACCTTCAATCCTGCGGCGCAGGCTCGTCCGGGCGTGCCGCTTCCGGGCTGACCCGTTCGATGGTGTGGCGCAGCTCGCGGCCGAGGATGAACTTGGCATCCTTGGCCCAGGCATCCAGGCGTTCGTCGAACAGCAGCTTGCTGTTCTCGTCCGGCCATACCAGGCGCAGCTCGCGCAGCTTCTGGATGAAGCCGCGGAACAGCGACTTGTCGAAGAACTCCGGCGCGGCCGGTGCGTAGAGCAGACTCAAACGCTGCGCGGCCTGCTGGCACAGGCTTTCCAGTTCGGCCGCACCCAGCACGCCGGGGCCGTTCTTCACCAGCACCGAGATGGCGATGTAATAGCGCTCGAAGGCCTGCTGCAGCGAGTGGCCGATGGCCCGCAGGCGGAACACTTCATCGGTCTGCCCGGTGTTGCGGGCAAGGATGCCGCCGTCGTCCTCGTTGACGTTCTGCAGCAACCCTTCGCGCACGAACACGTCGATGGTCTGGTCGATGCGCTGGGCGAACTCGTCCTCGGTCCACGGCAGGAACAGTTCGGCCTGCAGGAACGGGTACACCGTGCGGCCCAGCTGGACCAGGCCGGTGCGGCTCATGCGGCGGTTGTTCTGGAAGCAGCAGGCCACCCACGACGATGCGGTGAACAGGTGAACCACGTTGTTGCGGAAGTAGCTGAGCAACACCGCGGTGTCGCCGCTGACGCTGAGCACATCGCCCAGCGGGTGCTTGATGCGGGTGAGGACGTTGATTTCCTCGGCGTGGGCGATGATCCGCTCCGGCGAGTGCGGGGTCACCGTCACCCGGCCCGAGTACGGCATTTCCACCAGCAGGGTCTTGCACAGCTCGATCTGCGCGATCAGGTCGGCCTCGCCCATCGCGTGCTTCGGCGTGGACAGCAGGGCAAGCGCCAGCAGGTTGATCGGATTGACGTCGGCGGCACCGTTGATGCGTACCTGGATGCGCTCGGCCAGCGTATCGACGGTGGTCGACAGCCAGGACGGCTTCTCATCCTCGGACACCGCTTCGCCGCCCCACTCCGGGGCCTTCTCGGCCAGCACGTCGTTCAGCGCGATCGGCTCGCCGAAGTTCACCACCACCTGGCCGTAGTTCTGTTTGAGCACCTTGGGAATGCCCCACAGCAGCGACCAGATCGATTCCTTTTCCTTCGGCCGCCCGGACAGTTCATCCAGGTAGCTGCCGCCTTCCATCAGCTTCTCATAGCCGATGTAGATGGGCTGGAACAGCACCGGCTTGCGTGGCTGGCGCAGGAACGCGCGCAGCGTCATCGAGATCATGCCGCCCTTGGGCTGCAGCAGGCGGCCGGTACGCGAGCGGCCGCCCTCGACGAAGTACTCCAGCGAGTAGCCGCCGGCCACCAGCTGCGCGACGTACTCGCTGAGCACCGCCGAGTACAGTGCGTTGCCACGGATCGAGCGACGGATGAAGAACGCGCCGCCCTTGCGCAGCAGGGTGCCGACCACCGGCAGGTTCAGGTTGATGCCGGCCACGATGTGCGGCGGCACGATGCCACGGTCGTACAGCAGGTAGGACAGCAGCAGGTAGTCCATGTGGCTGCGGTGGCTGGGCACGTAGACCACTTCGTGGCCCGGCGCGGCGGCCTTGAACTTGTCCAGGTGGTGCACCAGCACGCCCGCATAGATGCGGTTCCACACATGGCTGAGCATGAAGCTGGCCGAGCGCACCACCGGGCTGGAATAGTCCGCGGCGATTTCCCAGGCGTAGGCATGCGCCTTCTTCCAGGCATCGGCCGGCTTCGAATTGTCGCGCTTGGCCTGCGCGGCGATCGCTTCGCGCACCGGTTCGGCGGCCAGTACCTGATCGACCAGCAGGCGCCGGGTAGACAGGTCGGGGCCGATCACCGATTCACGGATGCGGCGGAAATGGGTACGCAGCACGCGCTGCAGCTTGCGCACCGTACGCTCCGGCTCCAGGCCTTCGTCCACGGTGCTGCGCAGCGAGATCGGCGGGGCGAAGCGGACGATGGTGCTGCGGCCGTTGAGCAGCACCGCCAGCAGGCGGCGGAAGCGACCCACCAGCGCCCAGTTTTCCGAGAACAGCACGGCGAACCAGCCGCTCTGCTTGTCCGGCGCGCGGCCGACGAAGATCGACACCGGCACCAGGTGCACGTCCAGGTCATCGCGCACGCGATGCGCCTGCAGGACCTTGGCCAGCGAATCGGAATGGGTCTTGGCGCCGCGCTGCTCGGGGATCAGCGAATTGCTGGAACTGCGCCGCGACAGCGCCAGATAGGCGCGCTTGCGCCCGGTCGGGTCACCGGCCAGCGGCACGAGCGGCGACGGCAGTCCGGCCTGGCGGCAGGCCTTGTCCAGGATCAGCGCATTGGACAGGCCGTAGTCTTCCAGCACGTACATCACCGGGCGGCCATCGTTGTACTGGCCCGGATCCTCCGGCTCGATCTTCAGCGACAGCCACGGCTCGACCAGGCGGCCGAGCAGGCGCGCCCACAGCGGCCGACGGCCGGCCGGCCGCGCATGCGCCGGCGGCGGTACCGGATTCGGGCCGGTACCGGTCGAGGGGGACGCCGGCGCCGTATCGGCGGGCGTCGACTGGGATTCTTCGCCGGGGAACGGCAGCGGGTTCTGTTTCGACATCGGCGCCATTATGGCTTAGGCGGCGGCGTTGCCGCTTCCCCACCCTCGGTGGGGGCTTCCACAGGTGCCGGAGCCACCGCCGCCCGGGCGGCATCGGCCTGGCGCAGCAGGGCATCGGTATCAGCCAGGGTGCGCGTCAGGTACCAGTGACCTTCGCGCCGGCTCAGCGGCAGCTGCAGGGTCATCTCGCGGCCGGCCAGGTCGTAGCGCAGGCGCACCAGCGCGTTGTCACCCTCCACCGACAGCAGTTCGCCACGCACACTGCGCAGCGCTTCGTCCACGCCCAGCCCGTAACTGCCGAGCACGGCCTTGAGCGTGTGGATGAACGGTGCCAGCTGCTGCAGGCTGCCTTCCATGCCCGCGGCCTGCAGGCCGGCCTCATCGTCGAAACCGACCTTGCCCGCCGCGCCGACCAGCGCGGCGATGGTGTTGCGCGCACGGGCGCGGTCGCTGATCGGTGCTCCCTGCGCCCACTCGGCGAGGGTTTGCACCAGGGCGACGTAATGGGCCTGCTGGCCAGGCGTGTAGCCCTTCTGGTGGCGCAGGTACTGCACGCCGAAGTTACCCATCGACTGCGCCGCCTGGCGTACCGCGCTGGCCTGGCCTGCCAGCTGGCGGTCGAAACTGCGCTGCAGTTCGGCACTGGCGTTGGGCTTGCGCAGTGCGGCCAGCATCGGCAGCAGCTGGTCGCCCAACGGCAGCTCGGTCAGCGGCCATTGGCTGTAGCCGTCGGTCCAGGCCTGCTGCAGGCGCTGGTACTGGCTGGGTGGAACCGACAGCTTCGCGTAGCCGACCAGATCGTCCTCGGCCAGGCGCAGGGCCATCGCCTGCACCGCCGCCACCGGTTCGGCCGCCGGCTTGGCCGGATCGTCGGCCGATTCACGGCACGCGGCCACGGCCAGCAGCAGCATGGCTGCCAGCCCCCATCCACGCGCAGACCTTCCTCGCACCGCCACGCTCATGCAATCGGACTCCCCGGACCGGTCCGCATCTTGCGGCCTGCGACGTGACAGCGGCAAGCCGCCCGGTCACGGTTCCGTCAACAGAGGGGTCGGATCCCGCCGCCAGCGGCAGGGGGCTCTGGCCCCGCGCGAAAAAAAAGAGCCCGGATCACGAGGATCACAGGCTCTTCAAGCCGGCACGAGGCCGGTGGACAGTGTTGTGGCACATGTCCGGTCCGAGGACCGGATGGCGGCGATCCTACGCTGCCCCGCAAGTTAAGGCAACACATGATGTAATGCCGTTCAACTTATTGATTTCGTTCAAAATCGAAAGTCACAAGTGAGGCCAGAGGAATTCTCCGGCGTGATTCCTGCCGATTCGGGCACAACACCTGCGTGGAGCAAGATCGGCGACAGCCTCAGCGCGCAGCCAGTGCCGACGCGATTTCCTGCTGGATCGCCCGCGCCGCGGCCTGCGGATCAGCAGCCAGACGGATCGGGCGGCCGACCACGATGGCGTCGGCGCCATCGGCGAAGGCCTGGGCTACGCCTACCGTGCGCTTCTGGTCATCACCGACCGGGCCACCGGGACGAATGCCCGGGCAGACGATCGAGAACCCGGCGCCGGTGGCGGCGCGGATCGGGCCAGCCTCCTGGCCCGAGGCGATGACGCCATCAATACCGGCGGCCTGGGCGGCCAGCGCGCGTTCGACAACGACGTCCACCGGCTTGCGGTCGATACCCATCTGCGCCAGGTCCGGGCGCCCCATCGAGGTCAGCACGGTCACCGCCAGCAAACGCATGTCGCTGCTGTTGGCGGCCGCGCAGGCTTCCATCATCGCCGGGTGCCAGCCATGGATGGTGGCGTAGCTGACCGGCCACTGCGACAGCCGCTTGATCACCGCCGCAGCCGTTGCAGGAATGTCGAAGAACTTCAGGTCGACGAACACGCGCTTGTCGCGCCGGGCCAGTTCATCGAGCACCTGGAAGTACTCGCCGGAGGCCAGCAGTTCCATGCCGATCTTGTAGAACGCCACGCTGTCGCCGAGGCGCTCGACCCAGTCCAGCGCCTGCACGCGGTCAGGCACGTCCAGCGCGAAGATCAGGCGCTCGTCATCGCGCAGCGGCAGCGGCGCGCGGCTCACGGTGCGTAGTCCAGCGCGGCGCGCTTGGCATCATGGCGGGCCTGGCGCGACTGGCTGTAGTCGTTGTTGAACTGCGCCGGCTCGAAGCCGCCGTAGGTCGGGTTCGGCAGCATCCACCAGCGCTCGCCGAACCAGTCGTGGTACTGCTGCAGCAGGGCGTCGCGGCCGTCGTTGGTGTTGGCGGTCACTTCGACGAAGTCACCCAGCTGGTCGCCGAACTGCATCAGCACGCGGTACTTCTGCCCGGCCAGGCGGCGGCGGCAGTTCTTCTCGCTGCCGGCCTGCTCGCAGCCTTCAACCACGGTGCCCAGGCCGAGGAACACGCTGTCGTCGGCCACCGGCAGGCCCTGCTCGCGCAGGTTGGCCAGGGTCGCGTCCTTCAGGTGCACGGCGCGGTTGGAGATGTACAGCAGGGTCACGCCCTTGGCGTTGGCGGCCTTGGCGAAATCGACCACGCCCGGGATCGCCTTGGCCTTCTTTTCGGCCACCCACTGGTCCCAGGTCATTTCATCGTATTCCTTGCCGTCGCGGACCAGGCGCGCCTGGTAGGGCGAGTTGTCCAGCACGGTCTCGTCCACGTCCAGCACCACCGCCGGCTTCAGGCCCTTGGCCTCGTTGCCGCGTTCTTCCGGCACCAGCGCGTCCCAATGGGCTTCCTTCAGCGCCACATCGAGGTGGTCGGCGGCAGCACGGTAGGTCTGCTCGGTGATCGCCTTGTACTCCTGCGCGCGCTGCATCCACAGCACTGCGTTGAGGTTGTCGTTGGCGGTCACATCGGGCGTGCCTTCAGCCTTGGCAGCGGCAGCCGGAGCCTCCGGCGCAGCGGCGTCGGCGGCAGGCGCGTCCACGCGCTTGCAGGCGGACAGGCCCAGCGCCGCGGTGGCGAGCAGGGTCAGGGACAGGGACAGGGAAACGGGACGACGCATGAAGATCACCGGCAATCAGATATACCAGCGCATTTTACCGGCAAAGCCGGTCCCGGGACGGCTATGCTTGGCGGTTGACCCGTTGCCCTTCCGGAGGCCGCCATGACCGATTCCACCCAGACCCCCGACGTCCCCCTGCTCGACGCCGTGCAGGCCCGCCTGCTGGGTTGCCTGGTAGAGAAGGAAGCGACCACCCCGGACACCTATCCGCTGACGGTCAATGCCGCCCAATCAGCCGCCAACCAGAAGACCGCCCGCGAGCCGGTGATGAACATCGACGCTGGCGGCGTGCAGCACGCACTGCGCCAGCTGGAGACGCTGGGGCTGGCTCGCCAGCACTTCTCCTCGCGCGCCGACCGCTACGAGCACCGCCTGCAGGCCGCGCTGGACCTGACCCGGCAGCAGACCGTGCTGCTGGCGCAGCTGCTGCTGCGCGGGCCGCAGACCCTGGGCGAGCTGGTCACCCGCAGCGAACGCCTGCACCGCTTCGCCGACGCCGACGAAGCCCGCCACGCCATCGAGCGCCTGCAGCAGCGTGCGCTGCTGGTAGTGCTGCCGCGCGCCAGCGGCCAGCGCGAAGACCGCTACATGCACCTGCTGTGCGGTGAAGTGGACGGCGCGGCGCTGGCGGCGAAGTACGCCAGCAGCGGCGGTGGCAGCAGCGATGCGGCCGACCCGGGCCTGGCCGAGCGCGTGGCGCAGCTGGAAGCAGCCGTGGCCGAGTTGCAGGCGCAGCTGGCCGAACTGCGCGGTTGATGGTGGGTGCCGACCGTTGGTCGGCACTGCATCTGAATCGTGCCGACCAACGGTCGGCACCCACCGTCAGCTGCTACTGCGCCGGCCAGCGGCCGGCACTACCCGACGTCAGCCGCACCCAAGGTGGCGTACAGCCGACTGGGCGTATCGATGCCCGGCAACTGGATGACCCCGCGTTCCTGCATGCCCAACCCAAGCAGGATCTTTCCGGACACCACGTTGTCCAGATCGGTAATGCCATACAGGTCCTGCACGCCCAGCACGGTGCGCGCATGGTTGAACACCGCCCGCGCCGCCTCACCGGCGTAGCCCTGCCCGGCGAAGTCCGACAGCACGGCGTAACCGATGTCCGGCGCTGGCAGGCCATCGCGCCGCACCAGACCGGCATTGCCCAGCCACGCCCCATCGGACAAGCGCTCGATCGCATACATGCCGAACCCATTCAACGCGTAGCTGTGCAGCACCCGCAGCGCGATGTACTCACGTGCCTGTTCTTCACTGCGCACGTTGCGGTCACCGATGAAGCGCACGAAGCCCGGATCATTCAACAGCGCAAGCATCGGCGCCGCATCGCGGTCGGGCTCGATCGCACGCAGGCGCAGGCGTTCGCTTTCAATGGGATGCATGCGCAGACCTCCAACCGAAACCCCGATTGTGCCCCAGCCCCCGGCTGTTGAATTTGATTTTCTTTGCATTGCCGTGGAAGGACGCGCCCGGAACGTGTCAGAGGCCGGTCGGGGTGGGTTCGCGGGGGTATCCGCGCCATGGATGGCGCGGCTAAGCCCCCAGGGTGAAGTGACCCCCGAGACTTGGACGGGGTCAGGCGGCCGATTGGGCCTGCTCCCGGTACTTTATCGGGCTGAGACCTTTCAGT